>JAKQKT010000348.1 GCA_029560515.1 Pseudomonadota bacterium | reverse complement strand
CCCACCACATCGCAATCTGAAAGCGCCTGTTCAATCGCCAGGCTTTGGTGCGCTGGCGCGGTGAAACATAATTCGTAATCGTCACCGCCACTGAGTTGCAGGCGATAACGTTCCCCGTCGTCGGGAAAATGATCGAGCAAGGGTTTCGACATCGGTACCCGGCACACCTCGATTTCGGCGCCCAGTTTGCTGGCGAGCAAGATATGCGAAAGATCGGCGAGCAATCCGTCACTGACATCAATCGCCGCATTCGCGATACCGCGCAACGCCATGCCGACATTGACCCGCGGTGTCGGTCGATCCAGACGGTGCCGCAGCTTGGCCGACTGCAATCCCTGTGTCCGCCACTGCACGAGCCCGGCTGCCGCATCGCCAATCGAACCGGTGACCCAGATTTCATCGCCGAGTTTTGCGGCATCGCGACGCAAGGCCTGGTCTTTCGGAACAAAGCCCTGCACGGTCACGGTGATCGACAGCGGGCCTTGCGTTGTATCGCCGCCCACGAGTTGAACACCATGCTCATCGGCCAATTCAAAAAAGCCGTCGAGAAATTTTTCCAGCCACTCGATATTTGCATCAGGCAAACTGATCGCCAGACTGGCCCAGGCAGGCATCGCGCCCATTGCGGCAAGGTCGCTTAGATTTACCGCGAGTGATTTGTAGCCAATATCTTCAGGCGCGGTATCTTCGGGAAAGTGCACACCCTTGTTCAAGGTATCGGTACTGACCACCAGATACTGGCCATTGGGCACTGTCAGCAATGCCGCATCATCGCCGATTCCGAGTGCAACATCGCTGCGCTGCTTCACGCGTCGGCGGATCAAATCAATCAAATCGAATTCGCCGGACATCGGAATGATTAACGCTTCTGCTGCATTTCCGTTGCACGCCAATCGGCGGCGGCCTTGTCGAGTACGCCGTTGACATAGGTGTGCCCCTGGTCGGCACCAAAACGCTTCGAGGTTTCGATGGCTTCGTTGATCACCACTCGATAAGGCACATCGGGACGATGGCGTAATTCATACGCCGCAATCAGTAGAACCGCGCGTTCGATCGGATCAACTTGTTCGAGGGTGCGATCAAGATATTTGACCAGTTCAAGATCCAGTTCGTCATGGTGGTCGGCAACGCCACGTACCAAATCTTCAAAGTACTGCAGATCTGCAATTTCCATATCCTGCTCATGCTGGAATTGCTCGATGACTTTATCAATCGGCGAGTTCGACATTTGCCAGGCATACACGGCTTGCAAAGCCCGGCGGCGCGAACGCGAACGAGCGGCGGGATCGATACCATCGGTGCGAGCGTGTTTCATTATTGAATCTCACTTATCTTGTTGAACAAGTTTGCCATCTCCAGCGCCGCAAGCGCGACTTCCTCACCCTTGTTTCCGGCCGAACCTCCGGCACGTGCCTGCGCATGCGCATAGTCTTCGACCGCCAACACACCATTGCAAACCGGAATATTGAATTTCAATGCCACGTCCATCAAACCGCGAGCGCATTCATCGGCCACGTGTTCGTAGTGGCGGGTATCGCCGCGAACGACACAACCGAGCGCAATAATCGCGTGATATTTTTTACTGCCGGCCAGTGCATTGGCCGCGATCGGAATTTCCCAGGCCCCCGGCACCCTCACCACATCAACCTGTTCGTCGCTCAGGCCGTTTTGTTTCAGGCATGTGCGTGCACCCACGACGAGTGTGTCGGTAATGCTCGGGTTCCAGCGGCTCGCCAATATCGCAATTTTGCAACGGCTGTCGACACGCAGATCGGCTTCAATCAGGGACATGGTTTTTTGTTTATCACTGGAGGCAGGCGCGTAGTTTACCGCGCCAGGCTCACATACTCGATAACTTCGAGCCCGTAACCCGCCAGAGCCACCTGCCGCCTAGGGGTGCCGAGCACACGCAGCCTTGAAAGACCCAAATCGGCGAGAATCTGCGCCCCTGCACCGTTCTGGCGCCATTGCTTGATCTTGGTCGCGGCATGGCCATCCTGCTCGGTGATTTGCTCCAGCAATTGCTCCGACGACATCGGTTCCGATAACACGACCAGCACGCCGGCATTTTCTTTCGCGATCATCGCCATCGCCTGATGTGCACTCACGGCCAGATCATCGCGCTGCCAATGCAATACATCAGTCAACGGGTTTTTGACGTGCACGCGCACCAGCGTCGGCGTATCGGCATTCACTATGCCGCGAACCAGCGCAAAATGGATATCCCGGCTGATCTTGTCGCGATAAGTCACCAGATTGAATTCACCGTGCTCGGTCGTGATAGTGCGCGCATCGACGCGTTCCACCGTGTGCTCGGTGTTCAGCCGGTAGCGAATCAATTCTTCGATACTGCAAATCAGCAGGCCATGTTCTTTCGCAAAAACTTCCAGTTCCGGACGACGCGCCATGCTTCCGTCATTGTTGAGAATCTCGACCAACACACCAGCGGGTTCCAATCCTGCGAGCAATGCCAAATCGGCGGCTGCTTCGGTATGACCGCTGCGTGTCAGCACGCCACCGGCTTGCGCCATCAGCGGAAAAATATGGCCTGGCTGGGTAATGTTTTGAGGCTTTGCGTCCGGCTTCACCGCCGTGCGAATCGTATGCGCACGGTCGTATGCAGAAATGCCGGTGGTCACGCCTTCGGAAGCCTCGATGCTGACCGTGAAATTGGTTTGATAAGGCGAACGGTTGTCGGTCACCATCAACGGCAATTGCAATTGTTCACAACGTTGCTTGGTCAATGACAAACATACCAGACCACGTGCATGGGTGACCATGAAGTTGATGTCTGTTGGCCTTACCAGTTCAGCCGCCATGATCAGGTCACCTTCGTTTTCGCGGTCTTCATCATCGACTACGACCACCATTTTTCCCTGGCGAATGGCTTTAAGTACTTCCGGAATTGTTGCGAAACTCATTTGATTTCTTCCACTTTAAATTGCATCAGGCGCTCGACATAACGCGCCATCAAATCGACTTCGATATTGACCGGGCTGTTTTTCGCCAGCGCGGAAAAATTGGTGTGCTCGACGGTATGCGGAACCAGATTGACTTCGAAGCCTTCAAAATCCGCTTGATTAACCGTCAGGCTGACGCCATTCACGGCAACCGAACCTTTTTCGGCGATATAGCGCAGCAATGATCTATCGGCGGCAAAGC
>JAKQKT010000346.1 GCA_029560515.1 Pseudomonadota bacterium | reverse complement strand
GGCCCATAATTTTGGATCCATCGAATAGCCTTCGGCGATTTTCTGGGTCAACCAGCGTGGTGCATCTTTCACCGGTATTTCATGCACGGTGATATTTTCGCTTTCATCGCCGCCACCGGCATGGATGCGGGTAAGTTTACTGGCGCGTGCGAACGCAATCACTTCGTTGCTCATGCCGGCCGAGCTGGGGCCGATCATCAATACTTTTACTTCATCAGCCTGCCAGCCGGTTTCTTCGAGCAGTTCGCGTTTTGCAGCGATTTCAATCGTGTCATTTGCATCAAGATCGCCAACCAGACCTGCCGGCATTTCGATGGTATTGGCATTCATTGGAACCCGGAATTGCTCGACGAACAAAAGTTTCTCTTCCGGCGTTACCGCGATGATGATCACGGCGGAGCCCGCATTCGTGCGTTCGGCGTATTCCCAGTTATCGCGTTTTTTCAAGCGCAGATAATGGCCTTCATATAGTGTTTCGGTTGTATTCATGGGTTTATTGTAACGGCAATTCCAGCAGGCGACGACGCGTCATCGGCCCGAAGCGCAATTTTTCGCAAAGTGGAATCAGCAAATCGCGTTGGACGTTTTTTCGTGTGGCCAGTGCGAAGTCATCTGGCAAGGGCACGTCGCAAATAACGGTGGCAAGCTGTCTTGATAAAAGTGCGATTTCGCGATGTTCTTTCAGGCGTTCGGCGTGTTGGCCGCTGCCGCGGATTCGCAAGTAAGGAATTTCCGCGACGCGCTCCAGCATGGCATCCAGACTGCCGAAATGCCCGAGTAAAGTCGCCGCGGTTTTCGGGCCGATGCCGGGCACGCCCGGTATGTTGTCGACGGCATCACCGGTAAGCCCTAGAAAATCTGCGATTTGGTGTGCATGCACGCCATAACGTGCTTTTACGCCTTCGCAATGCCAACGATCGTTGCGCGTGAAATCCCATTGCGAATCGCCGGTGCCGAGCAACTGCGACAAATCCTTGTCGGCCGAAATTATCGTGATGTTTTGTCCCGCTTCGCGGCAAAGTTTCGCAGCGGTGCCGATCAAATCATCGGCTTCATAGCGACCATCCACCAGTACCGGAAAACCAAGCGCGGCACAGACTTCCTGGCAATACGAGAACTGCCGTTTCAATTCTTCCGGCGCCGGGTCGCGATTGGCCTTGTAGGCGGGATACAACTCGTTTCTATAATTGCTTTCCAGCGATGCATCGAACGCAAAAGCGCATCGCTGCGGCTTCACTTTTTCAACAAAGTCCAGCACGAAACGCGTGAAGCCGTGCACGGCATTCACTGGTTGTCCGTCGATATCGTCAAACTCGGGAGGCATCGAATGCCAGGCCCGAAAAATATAGAGACTCGAGTCGATCAAATAGGTCGTCGAGGAACTCACAGACTCAAATCGCTCAATAAATCTTCGAGTTTCGG
>JAKQKT010000326.1 GCA_029560515.1 Pseudomonadota bacterium | reverse complement strand
CCGGTGTCGCGCAGGCTGACGAGTTCGAGCACTCGGTCTATTTCCTGCTTCGGCAGTCCTTTGATCGTGCAGCCGATGGAAAGAAATTCGGCCGCAAAAAGATTGGGATACAGGCTGGGGTAGTCGATCAGACATCCGATTCTTTTCAACACCTCATGCCGCTGCTTTTTGATATCGAAGTCCAGCACGCGGATATCACCCTGGTCCGCTTTCAGCAGGCCGGTAATCAGTCTGATCGTGGTGGACTTCCCGTGTCCGTTGTTGCCGAGAAAAGCAAAGAGGCTGTGTTCGGGTACCGTGAGGTTCAGTTGATCAAGAACGTTTCGATGACCATAGGCTTTGCTGACGCCTGTCATCTCGATTACCGCGCGCGCCATGATTTTCCTTTTCGCAAATACCGGCTTCTGAAGTGCCATCTTGATGCTGGTCTTTATACGCAAGTGAAAGATGGCGAAACAGTGCCGAAAGTATTTGTCGCGAAAGGCCGCGCTTACCGATACGGCAAGCTTGATGCGATCAAAAATTCACGAACACGCCACCCGACATATTGGATTATTCGACGCATGTCCAAGCCCCAAATCGTCTGGTTCAAACGCGATCTGCGCATCCATGACCATGTGCCACTTCGTGAGGCGGCACTGCGTGGTCGGGTGTTGCCGCTGTATATCGCCGAGCCGGAGTACTGGAAAGGAGCCGATGCCAGCGGGCGCCATTGGGAAGTCGTGCGGGAGTCCTTGATTGAATTGCGCGATGCTTTGCATCAACTTGGTTTGCCCTTGATCATTCGCATGGGCGATGCCGTTGACGTACTGGAAAATCTGCGACGAGAGCATTCGATTCAATCCCTTTGGTCGCACGAAGAAACCGGTAATGCTTTCACCTTCGAACGCGATAAGCGCGTGGGTCATTGGGCGAAAGCCAATGGCATCGAATGGAGGGAAGTTCCGCAATTCGGAGTAGTGCGCAGGCTTAAACAGCGCGGCGGTTGGGTCAAGCACTGGGAAGCGCATATGAACCAGCCCGTGCAAGCCATGCCGACAATGATCGAGGCTGTTCAAAACATCGTGTGTGAGCCCATCCCGACAGCGCATGAGTTGGTCATACAGGAAGACGTTTGCCCGCATCGCCAGCGCGGTGGCAGGAAATTGGCGCTGAAATATCTCGACAGTTTTTTCGCCGAGCGTGGCTTGTCGTATCACTACCAAATGAGCAGCCCCAATACCGCACCGCAGGCTTGCTCCCGATTATCAGTGCCATTGTCGGTCGGTGCGATATCGATTCGCGAAGTCTTGCAGCGCACGGTTTACGAACGCGAACGTGCAAAGAATAGCGATCGATATCGTGCCTTCACTGCATTCGAAGCGAGGTTGCATTGGCACTGCCATTTCATCCAGAAATTCGAATCCGAACCGGACTTGGAATTTCATAACATGAATCGTGGT
>JAKQKT010000322.1 GCA_029560515.1 Pseudomonadota bacterium | reverse complement strand
GACTTGTTTTTGATAGTCGGCAAATTCCGGTTCCAGAGCTTCCTTGAAAGCAACGGCCTTGGCTGCAATCACGTGCATCAACGGACCGCCTTGCGTGCCGGGGAATACCAGCGACTGGAATTTCTTTTCAAGCGCTTCATTGGCTTTGGCCAGTATGATTCCGCCGCGTGGACCGCGCAAAGTTTTATGGGTAGTTGAAGTCACAACATCAGCGTGCGGCACCGGATTGGGATACAAGCCGGCAGCGACCAAACCAGCGACGTGTGCCATATCAACGAAGAAATAGGCGCCGACCGATTTTGCAATCGCGGCCATGCGTTCCCAGTCGATGATTTGCGAGTAGGCGGAAAAACCGCCGACGATCATCTTCGGTTTGTGTTCGTTTGCCAGCGCCTGGATTTCGTCGTAATCAATCAGACCGGTGTCGGGATTGATGCCGTATTGCACCGAGTTGTAAATCTTGCCGCTGAAGTTAACTTTCGCGCCGTGGGTTAGATGGCCGCCATGGGCCAGGCTCATGCCGAGCACGGTATCGCCCGGATTCAACAAGGCCATGTAAACCGCAATGTTCGCAGAGGAACCCGAATGCGGCTGCACGTTGGCGTAATCGGCACCGAACAGTTTCTTCACGCGTTCGATGGCCAGGGTTTCGGCGATATCCACGTATTCGCAACCGCCGTAATAGCGTTTGCCCGGATAGCCTTCGGCGTATTTGTTGGTCAGCACGGAGCCCTGTGCTTCCAGAACGCGCGGACTGGCGTAATTTTCCGAGGCAATCAGCTCGACATGGTCTTCCTGGCGCTGGCGTTCTTGCGCAATCGAGCGCGCCAGTTCGGGATCGTAGCCTTCAATACGCATTTCACGGGCAAACATGAACACCTCGGAGCTGTGGGCAGGCGCAAATTGTAGCGCCCCAGCCCTTATCCGGCCACAAAATATGGCGTTGGGTCATGCTTTACGGGATAATTGCCGATTAAACGACCGCCAGGGCGAACGTTGCTTCGGCAACGCATACGTCTGCGCGTCAGCAGATTGAACCGGAGTCCCTATGCAATATATCTACACCATGATCGGCGTCAGCAAGACCGTGCCGCCGAAACGCGAAATCATCAAGGATATTTCGCTCAGCTTTTTCCCGGGCGCCAAAATCGGCCTTCTGGGTCTGAACGGCTCCGGTAAGTCCACCGTGCTGCGCATCATGGCCGGCGTCGATACCGATTTCCAGGGCGAATCACGTCCGCAACCGGGCATCAAGGTCGGCTATCTGGAACAGGAACCGCGTTTGAATCCCGAGCATACGGTTCGCCAGGCCGTCGAAGAAGGCGTTGGCGAATTGCTGCACGCGCAAGCCATGCTCGATGAAGTCTATGCCGCCTATGCCGAGCCGGACGCCGATTTCGACAAGCTCGCCGCCAAGCAACAACGTCTCGAAGCAATTCTGGCGACGGCTGATGCCGATACGCTCGAACTGCAATTGGAAATCGCCGCCGATGCACTGCGTCTGCCACCTTGGGATGCGATTTGCGGAAAACTGTCCGGCGGTGAAAAACGCCGCGTCGCGCTTTGCCGTTTGCTGCTGTCGAAACCCGACATGCTGCTGCTCGACGAACCGACCAACCATCTCGACGCCGAATCGGTCGAATGGCTGGAGCAATTCCTGACCCGCTTCCCGGGCACCGTGGTCGCCGTTACCCATGATCGCTACTTCCTGGAAAACGCCGCCGAATGGATTCTGGAACTGGATCGCGGCAAGGGCATTCCCTGGAAAGGCAATTACACCGCCTGGCTGGAACAGAAAGGCGATCGCCTGAAACGCGAAGAATCGGCCGAATCAGCACGCCAGAAAGCACTCGCGAAAGAACTCGAATGGGTTCGCAGCAATGCCAAGGGTGGTCGCAGCAAGGGCAAGGCGCGTCTGGCCCGCTTTGAAGAATTGAATGCGCAGGAATATCAAAAGCGCAACGAAACCAACGAAATCTTTATTCCACCGGGCGAGCGCCTGGGCGATAAAGTCATCGAATTCAAAAACGTCTCGAAGTCTTTCGGCGATCGCATGCTGATCGACGACTTGAGCCTCTCGATTCCGCCGGGCGCCATCGTGGGCATCATCGGTCCGAACGGCGCCGGCAAATCAACTTTCTTCAAGCTCATTACCGGACTGGAACAGCCCGACAGCGGCGAAGTGAATATTGGCCACACCGTGAAAATGGCCTATGTTGATCAAAACCGCGATGCCTTGGCTGGCGATAAAAACGTTTGGCAGGAAGTGTCCGGCGGTTCCGACATCATCACGATCGGCAAGGTCGAAATTCAGTCACGCGCCTATATCGGCCGCTTCAACTTCAAGGGCGCAGACCAGCAAAAACTGGTCGGCACTTTGTCCGGTGGTGAACGCGGA
>JAKQKT010000454.1 GCA_029560515.1 Pseudomonadota bacterium | reverse complement strand
GAATGCCGTGCGCAGCATCGAACGAAGCGCCTTCGATCGCCTGATCGTGCAAACGATGGACCTGCGCCGCGACAGACTGCACGTGAACCTGCAAATGCGCGACCGGATTTTCCGGGATTCGCTCACGGAACGGCGCATCGGCCCCAGGGATTCGATGAAGTTCGAATACAAACGCATCGAACTGAACGACACCACGCAGGTATTTGAAACCGCAACGCCCGGCCGGCGCGTAATCATCGAACCTGACGGTACGGTGGGTAGCCTGTCCATGATCGTGGCCATTCAGGGCGATTCGGCGCCGCTGATGCTCGATCAGCCGCTGCGCGAACATCCGGTGCAGGACGTCTTCCCGGTTTTGGAAAAAAAGTTCGCGGAAACGCTGACGCAGGCGGGTGCGCCTTTGCAGGCACGTCTCGTGCGCTTGAACAAGGATTCCACGTTTTCCGGTCTGCTGGCGGCCACCTATTCCGACGCGTTCAGCGAAGATAAATTCGGCGTGCTGCTCGATGCTTATCAGAAAAACGTGCTGCGCGCGATGTGGCCGCAAATACTGTTTTCCGCCTTGCTGTTGCTTTGCGTGGCGCTGGCTTTTTTGTTTATTTACCAAAGCCTTGTGCGTCAAAGCAGGCTCACGGAACTGAAAAACGATTTCATCCGCAATATGACCCACGAGCTCAAAACGCCCATCGCCACGGTGAGCGTGGCCGTGGAAGCGCTGCAAAATTTCGACGCCCTGCAAAACCCGCAACGCACCCAGGAATACCTCGATATCGCCGGTATCGAACTGAACCGGCTCTCACTGCTGGTGGATAAGGTGTTGCGCGTTTCCATGTTCGAAAAACAGGAACCCGAACTGCGCCGCGAACCGCTCGACCTGAAACTACTGGTGCAGGATATCCTGCATTCCATGCGCCTGCAATTTGAAAAACACCATGCGCAAGTGCAATTCCAGCCGGAATCGGGCGATTACTCCGTTTCCGGCGACCGGCTGCACCTCAGCAGCGTGGTGTACAACCTGCTGGATAATGCCCTGAAATATGGCTCCGAACACCCTGTGATCCGTGTCGGCATGTCGCACCGCGACGGGCAGTTGTCGTTGCAGGTGCAGGACAATGGCGTCGGCATTCCGGCTGCTTATCAGGGACGTATTTTTGAAAAATTCTTCCGCGTACCCACCGGCGATGTGCACAATGTGAAAGGCCACGGACTCGGACTGAGTTACGTGGCCGGCGTGGTGCGCCTGCATGGCGGCAGTATCGGCCTGGAAAGCCGGGAAAAATCGGGCTCCACGTTTACCATTTTATTACCTGCCGAAAAACCCGCCGCCTGATGCAAAAGATCAAAGTGCTATACGTGGAAGACGAGCCTTTTCTAGGCAAAATCGTGAGTGAAAGCCTCGAAAGCAGGCAGTTCGAGGTGCTGCTGGTAGCCGACGGCCGCGAGGTATTGGCGGCATACGAACAGTTTCACCCCGACATTTGCGTGCTCGACGTGATGTTGCCGCACCGCGACGGTTTTTCACTGGGGCAGGAGATCCGGCAGCAGAATCCGCACATTCCCATCATTTTCCTAACGGCTAAAAACCAGACGCAGGATGTGCTACAAGGCTTCGAATCGGGTGGAAACGACTACATCCGCAAGCCGTTCAGCCAGGAAGAACTCATCGTACGTATTCAGAATCTACTGCGTATCAGCGGGATGGCTGCGCCGGTTGCCGCGCCGCCCGACGGAACGATCCGCCTCGGGCGTTACCGATTCGCGCCGATGCGACAGGAACTACAACTCGAAAACGACCTGCGCACGCTGTCGCACCGCGAAACGCAGTTGCTGGAAATACTCACTTCCCGGCCGAATGAGGTCATTCCCCGTAAAGACGTGCTCGATGCCGTGTGGGGAAACGACTCCTTTTTTAACTCCCGCAACCTCGACGTGTACGTCACCCGGCTGCGCGATTACCTGAAAGAAGACAGCGCCGTGCAGATTCTGACGCTGAAAGGGGTAGGGTACAGGCTGGTGTGCAGTTGATCGGTGGTGCCTGTGCTGGAACGAGTACATTTTTCCTCAATCTTTATCACTCTCCCCTGCGGCGCGTGTTTTTCAGTTCATTCCGAAAAACAGATCGATATGACGCGCCTCTCGCTTCCCGACAAACTCGCCCGCATCCAAC
>JAKQKT010000449.1 GCA_029560515.1 Pseudomonadota bacterium | reverse complement strand
CTTGTTGGCGAACAGCGAGAATGCCAGCATGCCGGCAAGGCCGTTGGCACGTTGAATCCATGGCGGCAAATACAGTGCTTCGCGGAGCACGCCTTCGTCGAACATCGGCTCCAGATCGAACACGTCCTGCAGGCTCATTTTCCCGGCGAACAATAATCGCGTCAGCCGCAGGCGCTTATGCCGCAGGCACCAGCGAAAAAACGTATGCACCGACAACAAGCCATGCAGATAAACGGTGTCCTTGGTAAACGCGGCACCTCCTGTTACCGGCACGCCGCGAAATACACGCTGGGTGGAACTGAAACTGTCGGTATCGTTTTGGCCGGCTTCCAGAAAGAACTGGAATACTTCCAGGAAATCGGCGCCATGCAACGCTTTATCGATGGCCAGAATTCGCAGGCTTATACGCTTCATGCGTTCGATGTCGATCGCGCCGGTGATCAATTCGGCAAACGTCGCCAAACCTTCCTGAGTCGCGGTGATGCGCGGCGAATTCCGCGCCAGCGATTTGAAAAAGGGTTGCTCGCGGCCGTTCAACGCCGTCAACGAATGCACGAAGGCTTCGTGTTCCAGCAATTGATGGCGATCGTATTCGGTGAAACAGGTGTTGTCGCGCAAGCGGATTCGGGTCGGGCCGGCGGCGGCTTTCGCAATGAGGTTCGGATCCAGCTCGACATTCACCTTGTGATGGACGAAGAAGCGATCCAGCGCTTCCTGCAATTCGGTCTGCACGATTTCCGCCGACAAACAATAATCCGCTTCGATGCTGTTCAATTCGCTATCGAGTTCATTGGCCAATGAAATGAAATGCTGGGCTGCGACGATATTGCTCGGACCATTGCCCGGCAAGGCATCGCCGGGACGGCCAAACAATTTGATCGAATAATCGGTGACTGCAGGCTTGCCGAGTGCTTCGAGCAAATGGGTGGCGTTGATCCAGCTATTCGCGGTGCGTTGCACGTAACGCCCCAATGGATGTTCGGTATCGGCCGCTTTGGCAATGCTCTGCAATTCTTCGCGCGTTGTGGTGTGCTGTTCGGGTTGATACACCACTTCCGGCAGTTTCTTGATACCGCTGCGCCAATTGGTCAGAAATTTCTGCTGCACATCCTGGTGCCAGCTCACCGATTCCAGCAAACGGATGCCACGCACCGCTTTTTCCATGCGCTGGTCGAGACCGGCGTGATGTTTCACTTCGATGGAAA
>JAKQKT010000448.1 GCA_029560515.1 Pseudomonadota bacterium | reverse complement strand
TTTCTTTGAAATGGATGCACAGCAGGGTTTCCTACCCGGCGCATACGTGGACACGTATTTGCGCACTGCGAACAATCAGCAGGCGTTGACCGTGCCCAAATCGGCACTGATAGAAGAACAGGGCATTTTTTACGTGTACGTGCAGACGGAAGGGGAAAGTTTTCAGAAAAGAGAGGTGAAAACCGGCGCGAACGACGGCGTGAACGTACAAATCCTGTCCGGATTGACACCCGGCGAACGGGTCGTTTCCAAAGGCGCTTATCAGATCAAACTGTCGTCTATGTCGGGCACGATGCCTGCGCATGGTCACGAACACTAATTACTTCATTCTAAACCGCGCCTGTTATCATGTTAAACAGAATTATAAAATATTCCCTGCAAAACCGCCTGCTCATACTGGCAGCATCGGCATTGTTGCTGGTTTGGGGAAGTTACACAGCGATGCGCATGGAGGTAGATGTGTTTCCCGACCTTACAGCGCCTACCGTCGTCGTGCTGACGGAAGCCCACGGCATGGCCCCGGAAGAAGCCGAACGCTTAGTTACATTCCCCATTGAAACCGCCGTCAATGGCAGCACCGGCGTGCGCCGCGTGCGTTCTTCCACGGCTGCCGGTATTTCCATTGTATGGGTAGAATTTGATTGGGGTACGGACGTTTTCCGGGCACGTCAGATCGTTACCGAAAAAATGTCGACCGTAGCGGAACGACTGCCGGCAGGCGTTGGTGCGCCTGCCCTGGCCCCGCAATCGTCGATCATGGGGGAAATTATGCTGATCAGCGTAACTTCCGACAGTGTAAGCGCTATCGACCTGCGCACGGTTGCCGACTGGAGCATTCGCCCGCGTCTGCTGGCTATCGGCGGCGTTTCGCAGGTAGTGGTTATCGGCGGCGAATACAAACAGTTTCACATCCTGGCATCCCCGCAACGAATGCTGCACTACGGCGTCACGTTGCCGGAACTGATAGAAGCGTCACGTGGAAGTAACAAAAATGCTGCCGGTGGTTTTCTGCGCGAATATGGAAATGAGTATATCGTGACCGGCGTAGCACGTACCAGCGACCCCGTCGAAATTGGAAAATCAGTTGTGAAATCCGCTAACGGTCTGCCTGTTACCATTGCTGACGTAGCGGAAGTAAAGATCGGATCGGCGGTTAAAATCGGCGAAGGCTCGATGAACGGAACGCCCGCTGTGATTATGACCGTAATGAAGCAGCCCAATACAAACACGCTGGTACTGACGGAACAAATCGAACGGTCTTTGGCTGATCTGTCCGGACAACTACCAGCAGGGGTAAAGGTCAATACGGAGATTTTCCGGCAGGCTGATTTCATCGAAGCATCCATTGGCAACATTCAAAAGACGCTGTACGAAGGAATGATTTTCGTGATCGTCGTGCTGTTGGTGTTCCTGGCAAATTTGCGTGCTACGTTTATTTCCCTGCTGGCAATCCCTATTTCGTTGGTGGTTGCTATTCTGACTTTAAAATGGTTGGGCTTTACCATCAATACGATGAGTTTGGGCGGTATGGCTATCGCTATCGGCAACCTGGTTGACGATGCCATTATTGACGTAGAAAACGTGTTTCGCCGGTTGAAGGAAAATGCACAGCGCCCACAGGCAGAAAGACGTGCTACCCTGGACGTCATCTATGACGCATCGGTGGAAGTGCGGGCTTCCGTTATCAATGCTACGTTTATCATTATTGCCGCGTTCGTGCCGCTGTTTTTCCTGTCGGGTATGGAAGGCCGTTTGCTGGCACCGTTGGGCATTGCATTCATTGTAGCACTGTTTGCTTCGCTGATCGTGGCTGTCACACTGACGCCGGTTTTATGCGGTCTGCTGCTGACAGATGAAAAGATGTTGCAGCGACAGCACGGGGAAAGTTGGGTGGTGCGCAACTTGAATGCAGGGTACGAAAAAGCGCTTGCCCTGGCACTGCGCTGGAAACCGGTTGTTATTGGTACGGCGGTCGTACTGTTTGCCGTAGCCGCTTTTCTGCTGACGCGTGCCGGTCGAAGTTTCCTGCCTGAATTTAATGAAGGTTCACTGGTTATCAGTGCGGTGAGTTTGCCGGGCATTTCCCTGGAGGAAAGCAACAAGATCGGAACGCAGATAGAAAAAACGCTGCTGACCGTTCCGGAAATAAAGGTGGTCACTCGCCGAACTGGACGCGCTGAACAGGACGAACACGCACAAGGGGTGAACGCTGCCGAAATAGACGCGCCTTTCGTACTGACAGACCGGACACGCGAAGCATTTATGCAGGACGTGCGGCAAAAACTGGCATCCATAACGACGGCGAATATTACTATCGGTCAACCCATCGGGCACCGTATAGATCACATGCTTTCCGGGACGCGGGCGAATATCGCTATCAAAGTTTTCGGCCCTGATCTGAACAGAATGTTCACCCTCGCAAACGGCATTAAAACGG
>JAKQKT010000315.1 GCA_029560515.1 Pseudomonadota bacterium | reverse complement strand
GGCACGCAACCTGAATTTTTATTACGGTGACTTCAAGGCCATCAAGGACGTGAACTTCGATGTCGCCGAGAAATGCGTGACATCCCTGATCGGCCCCTCCGGCTGCGGCAAATCCACCTTGCTTCGCATCTTCAATCGCATCTATTCGATCTATCCCGGCATGCGTGCGGAAGGCCAGGTCATGCTGGATGGCGAAAACGTGCTGGACCCGAAATATTCATTGAACAAACTGCGCAGCAAGATCGGCATGGTGTTCCAGAAACCCGTACCGTTCCCGATGACCATCTTCAACAATATTTCATACGGTATCGGCCACTACGAAAGCCTGTCGAAAGCCGACATGAACAACCGCGTTGAAGAAGCCTTGCGTCAGGCAGCATTGTGGGACGAAGTGAAAGACAAGCTCGGACAAAGTGCACTCGGGCTTTCCGGCGGACAGCAGCAACGTCTTTGCATTGCCCGCGCTGTGGCATTGAAACCGGAAGTGATTTTGTTCGACGAGCCCACTTCGGCACTCGACCCGATTGCGACCGGCAAGATCGAACAATTGTTCGCCGAACTGAAGCAGCAGTTCACGATCCTGATCGTGACGCACAATATGCAGCAGGCGGCACGCTGCTCGGACTTCACGGCTTTCATGTACCTCGGCGAGCTGGTGGAATTTGGCGTCACGGAAACGATGTTTACCAAACCCACCAAGCAGCAAACCGAAGATTATATTACCGGTCGTTTCGGCTAAACCTCGACAGGCAAGAAACAACCTATCACTCATCAAGAGCGAGTATAAAAATGGGCAACAGCGAACACATTGTTAAAAGTTTTGATAGCGAACTTCAACGCCTCTACGGCGAAATCCAGCGCATGGGCGAAATCGCGATCGCGCAACTCGATGCCGCCGTCGATGTTTTGCAGCGCCGCGATAGCGATGCCGCCCGTCGCGTGGTCGCCAACGACGATGCCATTGATGCGCTCGAACACGAAGTCAGCAATGACGTTCTCCGCCTGCTCGCACTGCGCCAGCCAATGGCCCGCGACCTTCGGGAAGTCTATGCCGCACTGCGCATTTCTTCCGATATTGAACGCATTGGCGACTATGCAGCCAATGTCGCGAAACGCTCGATGGTGCTGAACCAGGGCGCACCGGTTTCACTTGCCCACGGCCTTCCCATCCTGGCGAAACTGGCCAACTCACTGGTCAAGGAATCACTGCATGCTTATGCCAACCGCGATGCCGATGCGGCAAAAGCCGTGCGTGACCGTGACGCGGAACTGGACATGCAATACACCGCATTGTTCCGCGAACTGCTGACTTATATGGCAGAAGATCCCAAGCAAATCACACCTTGTACGCATCTGCTGTTCATGGCGAAAAACATCGAGCGCATCGGTGACCACGCGACCAATATCGCCGAAAACACCTGGTTCCTGGTTCACGGCGAAACCCTGACCGAGGGTCGCGACAAGCGCGACCTGACCAGCCAGTAAGGTTTTTTGCAGACAAAACCCCGAAAAAACCCGCACTTGGCGGGTTTTTTCATTTTTATTGGAAATTCGCGAACCCTTTTATGCTGACTTGGTCTCTTTAGTCTCGAAGTTCATACTGAACCGATACGGGAGTGGAAAATGACGGCACTGGTTTGCGATTTGACTGAAGCACGCAAAGGCGACCCAAAGGCGCTGGAGCGCGTGCTCGTACAATCACGCCAGGATCTGCGACGTTTTGCCGAATTCCATTGCGCCATCAATGACGCAGAAGACGCCGTGCAGGACTCCCTGTTTATCGTTTCCCGGAAAATCGGAGACCTGCGCAATCTGGAAGTATTCACTTCCTGGCTCTTCCGTATCGTAAAGCGCGAGTGTTATCGCTATAAACGCGCCAAAGCCGCACTGATGCAGGTACCCATCACCGAAGACATCGAAGGCCCGCATTACCCCGAGCAAAAAGGTTTGGCCCGAGACGTCGCGATGGCTTTGGAGTCATTGCCGGCGCATTACCGTGAAATCATACTGCTGCGTGATCTCGATGGTTTCTCCATCCAGGAAATCATGTGCCAGCTACAGTTAAGCAAAGAGGCCTGCAAGGCCCGCTTGCATCGTGCCCGCGCACTCGCACGTGAATACCTGAGTGCATAATCTTTTCACCATCATCAACCCCAAAGAGAGAAATACCATGTCGAACAAATCACTCAAACCTTTCATGCTGGCAACCGGCGCATTACTCATCGGCGGTCTGGCCGTCTCGCAATCCGCCTTCGCGGTCAAGCAACTCGGCAACGGCTATCAGGTGACCACGCCCGACGGCGCCAAAGCGGTCGAAGGTAAATGCGGCGAAGGCAAGTGCGGTGCCGATAAAATGAAAAAGACCGGCGATGCGAAAATGGCCGAAGGCAAATGCGGTGAAGGCAAATGTGGCGCCGATAAAATGAAATCCGCCGAGGGCAAGTGTGGCGAAGGTAAATGCGGCGGCATGATGATGGCCGATAAAAACAAAGATGGCGTCATCACGCAAGCCGAACACCGCGCCCACGCCGATGCCATGTTCGCCGGCATGGACAAGAACAAGGACGGCAAGATCAGCGCCGACGAAATGAAAGCACATCACGAAGGCAAGTGTGGCGAAGGCAAGTGCGGCGCCGACAAAGCCAAGATGGAAGGTAAATGCGGCGAAGGCAAATGCGGTGCCGACAAGAAGAAGTAAGCACTAATCCATGACGGCATTCCGTCCACTCGCGATCAATGCTGCCGGACTCGGTTTGCGGCGGACCCTGATAGGTTCGCTGCAAACCGCCGGTCCTGACGGATTCGATTTTCTCGAATGCGCGCCGGACAACTGGATCGGCGTCGGCGGCCGTTATGCCGAAGCTTTGCAGGATTTGTCTTCGCGTTATCCGCTGGTTTGCCACGGGCTTTCCTTGTCAGTGGGTGGCGTCGAACCTTTCGATGAAACCTATTTGTTGAAGCTGCGCCGGTTTCTGGAGCAACACCGGGTTCCGGTATTCAGCGAGCACCTTTCCTACTGCGCCGACGATGGCCAGCTTTATGATTTGATGCCGATTCCGTTTACCGAGGAAGCTGTGCATCATGTTGCGGGGCGGATCCGCCACGTGCAGGACGCCTTGGGAAGGCGTATCGCGGTCGAAAATGTTTCCTATTACGCGGCACCGTTCCAGGCCATGCCGGAAATCGATTTCATCAACGCGGTATTGGCGGAAGCCGACTGCGATTTGCTGCTTGATGTAAACAATATTGTCGTGAATTCCATCAACCACCGTTACGACCCGGTTGATTTCCTGCACCGGCTACCCGGCAAACGTATTTCCTATATCCACATCGCCGGCCATTACGATGAAGCCGACGACCTGAAAGTCGACACCCACGGCGCAGCAGTAAAACCCGAAGTCTGGTCGCTGCTGTCCGAAGCCTATCGGGTCCACGGCGTTCGCCCGACCCTGCTTGAACGCGATTTCAATTTCCCGGCATTCGATGAATTGATTTCCGAAGTGAGCCAAATTCGCGATCATCAAGCCCTGCATCAAGGCGACAAGGTGCACTATGCAGGCACCTGAAAGACTCCGGCAGCAACAATTTGCGCTCGCCAAACATATCCGTGATCCGGAAGCGAATTTGCCGCCACCGGATATCGAAGATCGTCGTCTGGCGATTTATCGCGAATTATTCTTCAACAATGTCGAAGGCCTGCTGGCCGGTAATTTCCCGGTGATCCGGGAAATACTCGATGACGATATCTGGCTTGATCTCGTGCGCGCCTTCTATCGCGAACATCTTTGCCAGACGCATTTGTTTCCGGAAGTACCACGCGAATTTATCCGCTTTCTCGAAACCCGCATCGAACAAGGTGAACAAGATCCCGCCTGGTTGATGGAACTCGCCCATTACGAATGGGTGGAATTGGCACTGGACCTGGCGGAAAACGATGAAGCCGAAAACGATGCCAACATAGTCGGCGATAGTATTCTGGATACCGCATTCAGCCTGTCTTCGCTGGCCTGGCCTCTGGGCTACCAATGGCCGGTACATCGCCTGAGCCCCGGTTTCTTGCCGGAAAACCCGCCTTCGGAGCCAACATTCTTACTGGTGCGTCGGGATCGTGACTACAAAGTGCATTTCGAGGAAATCAGCGCGCTGATTTTTCGCCTGCTGCAATTGATCAGCGATGCTCCCGAACTGACCGCAAGACAGCAACTCACTGCACTTGCCCATGAAGCCAATGCCGAAGACATTGCATCCTTCAGCGAACTTGGCCTTGGCTTGTATCAAAATTTGCTGGAACAGCGAACCCTTCGTCCTACCCTTTGACTCTTCTCGGTACACATTCATCAGGCGCAACGCAAATTGCGCCTATTACCGGGGAAGCATCATGTTCACGAAAATTACCGATCTCTATGCCGCGATTACCGCACGTCTGCAAGGCGTTGGCGAATGGCTGTCTCCACTGGGTTTACGATTATTGCTGGCCTGGGAATTCTGGGAGTCGGGCATCGAAAAATATCGCGGAGAAAACTGGTTCACCGATATCCAGACCGACTTTCCGTTTCCTTTCAACATTGTGCCAACCGACATCAGTTGGGGCATGGCAACCTGGTTTGAATTGATCGGCGGCATAGCACTGCTGTTCGGTTTGGGTACGCGTTTTTTTGCCTTCAGTTTGTTCGTTCTGACGATCGTCGCTACTTCGGCCGTGCATTGGCCAATGGACTGGAAGACATTCACCGATCTCGCAATGGGGTATGCCATTTCCAATGACGGCTTCGGCAATTTCAAACTGCCCCTGCTGTTCATGGCGATGCTGCTTCCTCTGATTTTCAATGGCGCCGGAAAATTCAGTCTTGATGCGCTGATGTCCCATTTCAGCCATTCGGCCTCCGATGAGAACATTCTGGACTTGCGCGCATGGAGTCTGGGCTTGTTGGTGATTGCGGCTCCCTTGAGCATCTTGTTGCCGGCATTTGGTCTTTGCATCAGCGTATTGGCCATCGCACTCGCGGCAACGTCTCTTTTCATCAAGCGATAAGTCGCATTCCCACAAGAAAAAGGTCGGATGCCAGCAATACGACGAGCTGGTATCCTGTCGGACATGAATGAGCCGACTCCCCCACGCCGCATAGCCGATCGTTTCCGAGGTTTTCTGCCCGTTATCGTGGATGTCGAAACCGGTGGCTTTGAATGCCACCGGCATGCCTTGCTTGAAATTGCTGCCATTCCGATCCTGATGGACGAGCATGGCGTGTTCACGCCGGGCGAATGTACCACCACACATGTGGAACCGTTTCCCGGTAGCGAGCTGGATCCGAAATCACTAGAAATCACCGGCATCGACGTGACGCATCCGTTTCGCGATGCAAAACCCGAACGAGAAGCGCTGGATTATATTTTTCATGCAGTTCGCATGGCGGCGCGCAAAGCCGAATGCCAGCGCGCCATTCTGGTCGGCCACAATGCCCACTTCGATCTTGGCTTTTTGAATGCAGCGGTCGCCCGTGTTGACCATAAACGCAATCCCTTCCACCCCTTCAGCGTATTCGATACGGTCACGCTGGCCGGCATGGCTTATGGTCAAACCGTACTGAGTCGCGCCGTGCAAGCCGCCGGTATTGAATGGAATGGCGACGAAGCCCATTCCGCCGTATATGACACGCAAAAAACTGCCGAACTGTTTTGCAAGATATTGAATCGTTGGGGCGCGCTGTAATTCCAGCCCTACCCCCGGATTAAGTTTTCAAAATCTTAACCTGACTGATCAGTACGTCCGCTATTCTGCGTTTTCTCAAGCAACGCCAACCAAAGGACTTTGCCATGATCTACGACAGCATTCTCGACACCATCGGCCGCACGCCCATCGTCCGCATCAATAGACTCGCCCCCGCCGGCGTCGAGATGTATGTAAAACTCGAAGCCTTCAACCCGATGTCGTCGGTGAAAGACCGATTGGCACATGCGATTATTCTTGATGCCGAACAACGCGGCATTCTGAAACCCGGGCAAACAGTCGTTGAAGCCACCTCCGGCAATACCGGTATTGCACTCGCAATGGTATGTGCCGCGAAAGGTTATCCGTTTGTCGCTTTCATGGCGGATTCGTTTTCGATTGAACGCCGCAAACTCATGCGAATGCTCGGTGCGAAAGTCATTCTGACGCCAGCAGCGGAACGCGCAGTCGGCATGATCGCGCGTGCGAAAGCCTACTCCGAAAAACACGGCGCGTTCTATACCGAGCAATTCGACAATCCTGCCAATCCCGCCTATCACCGCAACACGACTGGCCCGGAAATTTTGCAGGATTTTGCCGGTCGTCGCTTGAACTGGTTTGTCAGCGGCTGGGGCACCGGTGGCACACTGACCGGTGCAGGCCAGATGCTTCGTCTTGCAAGACCTGAAGTGCAAATCGTGACGTGTGAACCGGCCGCTGCCGCCATGCTCGCCGGCAAGGAATGGAATCCACACAAAATCCAGGGCTGGACACCGAACATTATTCCATCGGTTCTTGATCGCACTGTCTATCAACACAACCTGCCGGTCGCCGACGACATGGCTCGCGATGTCGCGCGCCAACTCGCCAGCAAGGAAGGTATTTTTACCGGTGTTTCCGGTGGCGGCACATTTGCTGCGGCACTCGAAATCGCGCACACCCATGCGAAGGAAGGCGACGTGATTCTGGCGATGCTGCCCGATACCGGCGAGCGTTATCTTTCGACCTTCCTGTTTGAAGGCATCAACGAAGGTTCCGACGAAGAGTAAGCCATCATCCCGTAGGAGCGTCCTTTAGGCGCGACATATCTGGCGGATTTGTCGCGCCTAAAGGACGCTCCTACGGAAAACTTGCAGCCCTCAATGCATGCTACGGATTTGTATTTTTTCTTGAACGAATAGCAAAGAATATTCCGATCACACTAACCACTGCCCAGGCCGCTTCCATCACGATGGCCGGCATATTGGGTTTGTACATGAGCGATATCAAAATCAGGATCGCACCAACGAGATTGATCAGCGGATACCAGATGCCGTTGCCGTCCATTTTTCGCGCCTGCAAAAAACTGTAGGCGATTAGCACCATCAAAACACCGGCGTAACCGATCAAGTCGGGCAAGGAGCTCATGCCGGGTCGGCTTTTTTCTTGGCGAGATGGCTGCGAACAAGTCCGAACACGCTGATCAATATCCAGACGATCTGGATGGTGATCGAGGATTTATTGGGCTCGTAGTAAAGCGAAATCAGAATGAGTATCGAACCAACGATATTGGCCCACTGATAAAGCGCACTGTCGGCGGCAAGCTTGCCAGCCTGCAACGCAAAATAGGAACTCAATACGCAGCCGACGCCGAGAAACCCGACGTAGTCATACCAGTTCAAATTCATTTTACGACTCCGACTCGCTGGCGAACGACTTCGAACAAAGCCACGCCAGTCGCAACCGAAACGTTCAAACTTTCCATTTCGCCCGGCATCGGAATTTTCACCAAACCATCGCAATGCTCGCGCGTCAACCGGCGCATGCCGTCGGCTTCACCACCCATCACGAGTGCGACATTTCCCTTGAAATCGATTTGATGGATGCTGCTGGTTGCCGCACCATCGAGACCATAGACCCAGACACCGGCGTCCTTGATTGAACGCAGCGTGCGGGCGAGATTCGTCACCGAGAAAATAGCGATACGATCCGCCGCACCAGCCGAAGTTTTACGGACGGTCGCATTGATCGGCGCCGCTTTGTCTTTCGGAATAACCACCGCGGTAACGCCGGCCGCTGCTGCGCTACGCAAACAGGCACCCAGATTATGCGGGTCCTGCACGCCGTCCAACACGAGCACCAGGGCTTTTCCGTCGGCGGCTTCGATCAAGGGAACCAGTTCGCTTTCTTCAAGCGATTTCGCCGCTTCATAGCGCGCGACCACACCTTGGTGGCGAAGATCCCCGGCAACACCGCCGATGGCCTGCGAGTTCACTTTACGTACCGAAATATCGAGCTGGCGCGCACGCTCTTCGATTTCGACCAGACGCGGATTTTTCGCGCCGGCCTCGATCAGTACTTCGCGTACGTGTTCCGAATCGTGTTCCAGCGAAGAGGCGACCGCATTGATGCCCGCAATCCACGAAGATGTCTTACTCATTACTCTGCCCAAGCCTTTTTCTTTTTAGGTTCATCAGCCAATTTGAAATCGATGCGGCGATCCTCGACGCTCGCGCGCAATACCAGCACGCGAACCGGGTCACCCAGACGGAAACTCAAACCCTTGCGTTCGCCCTTGATGGATTTACGCAAGGGATCGAAATGGTAGTAATCGTGCGGCAATTGCGTGATGTGAACCAGGCCATTGACCTTCGATTCCACCAGCTCGACGAACAGGCCGAACGACGTTACCCCGCTGATCACACCATCGAATTCGCTGCCAACATGCTGTTCCATCCAGGCGGCACGGAAACGTTCATCGACTTCGCGTTCTGCTTCATCGGCACGACGGGCTTTTTCGGAACAGGCGAGACACAGTGCATCCATTTCCTTTGCCGAATAGGAAAAACCGTCTTCATTGCCATCGAGCAAGGCATGCTTGATCGAGCGATGTAGCAGCAGATCCGGATAACGGCGAATCGGCGAGGTGAAATGGCCGTAAGCTTCCAGCGCCAGACCAAAGTGGCCTTTGTTTTCGGTCGCATAAACCGCCAGACTTTGCGAACGCAGCAATACCGTTTCCAGCAAGGCTGCATCGGGGCGCTCGCGTATCTTCTTCAGCAGATTGGTGAAATCTTTCGGTTGCACGGCGGCATACGACGGAAGCCGCAAACCAAACTCGGCGAGATATTCCAGCAAGTCGGCGTACTTTGATTCCGGTGGTCGGTCATGCACGCGGAACGGTGCCGGAATTTTCTTTTCCAGAATGAATTTTGCCGCCTCCACGTTTGCCGCGATCATGCATTCTTCGATCAGCTTGTGGGCATCGTTGCGTTCCAGCATGCCGCCTTGCGTCACTTCGCCTTTGTTGTCGATGATGAAACGGACTTCGCTCGACGAAAATTCAATCGCACCGCGTTTTGTCCGTGCCTTGGCAAGAATGTCGTACAGCTGGTGCAGGCGTTTTACATGCGGCAGCAATTCGCCGATCTGCGTTTGCGCTTCCGCATCGTCTTCGCCGATCGCTTTCCACACTTGCGTGTAGGTGAGGCGTGCATGCGAATTCATCACAGCCTCATAAAATTTCGAATGTCGCACGGTGCCTTCAAAATCCATCTGCATATCGCAAACGAAACACAGGCGATCCACTTTCGGTTTCAGCGAACAAATACCGTTTGACAAGGTTTCCGGCAACATCGGCACAACAAAGCCGGGGAAATACACCGAGGTCGCGCGATTGGTGGCTTCATCATCCAGCGCGGTGCCCGGATGCACGTAATGCGAGACGTCCGCGATGGCGACGACAAGCCGGAAACCTTCGCTATTGCTTTCGCAATACACGGCATCGTCGAAATCCTTGGCGTCTTCGCCATCGATGGTGACCAGCGCCATCTTACGCAAATCGACCCGACGTTGCGCTTCGGCAGCCAGCACATCCAGCGGAACGGCAGCGGCTTCGTTCAATGCTTCAATCGGGAATTCGTTCGGTATGTTGTGGCTGTAAATCGCCATCTCGACCAGACGCGATGGCGTCAACTTGTCTCCCAGTACGGTCAGGATTTTTCCGACCGGTGCACGTCCCTTGCTCGGTGCTTCGATAATTTCGCAGACAACGATCTGGCCGTCTTTTGCACCGTTTTTGTCGGCGGTTGGAATCATCAACTCGGCAAGAATGCGCTTGTCGTCCGGAATCACCGAACCGATGCCGGCACGCTCGCTGTAACGACCGACGATACGCGTCAAGCGTTGTTCAAGCACTTCGACAATCGCCGCTTCGCGACGACCGCGGTAATCGACACCGGCGACACTGGCCAGTACCCGATCACCATGCAGGCATTTGCGCATTTCAGCGGGCGGCAGAAATAGATCATCGCCGCCTTTTTCCGGCTTCAGGAAACCGAAGCCGTCCGGATGGGCAATAACAGAACCGGCAATCAGATCGAGTTGTTCGGCGACGGCATAACCGCCGCGGCGGTTGACCAGCAGCTGACCATCCCGCTGCATTGCACCCAGACGGCGACTGAGCGCCTCGAAACGATCCGGTGCGGTGAGTTTGAGTTTTTGTGCGATTTCTTCGGCGGTCATTGGGCCGGGTGCATCCGAAAGGAATTCGGTGAGCGCTTCGCGACTGATGATCGGCTGGGCATATTTGGCCGCTTCACGTTCTGCGTGCGCATCGACTCTCGAGCCGCGTCTGCTGACGGGAGCACTTCCTGCTGCGCCCTTGCCTGGTTTTACGC
Organism: Pseudomonadota bacterium; assembly: GCA_029560515.1. Classification (GTDB taxonomy): domain Bacteria; phylum Pseudomonadota; class Gammaproteobacteria; order Xanthomonadales; family Xanthomonadaceae; genus Arenimonas. Next base: position 1,964 of record JAKQKT010000315.1, on the reverse strand, counting down.
CCGGCTTGCCGGCAAACTTGCCCGGTTTTGCAAAGCCCGGTTTGGATGTTGCGCTTGCGGCTGCTTTAGCTTTTACCTTGCCGCCTGCCGCCTTGCCGGGTTTTGCCGGACTTGTCGTGCTCAACTGCATTGAATCGGGCATCCAGGGTGGACGTTTGTTGCCGCCAGACGGCTTTCGTGTGCTTTTTTTCATGCGCGAATGGTAACACCCGGATATCAAATGCCTAATGAAATGACGACGGATTACTTCTTTTCATTGACATTCAGGCGATAAATGCCTAGATTACGCGCCTCTTTGGCGTTCGCTGAAGCAGGCCCAGGTGGCGGAATTGGTAGACGCACTAGTTTCAGGTACTAGCGGGTAAAACCGTGGAGGTTCGAGTCCTCTCTTGGGCACCAAACATGAAAACCGTCGCAAGACGGTTTTTTTTTCGTCTGCAACAAGTCTGCAATCAGGCCGCCATGGCCTACAATCCCTGTTCAATTTCCAATACTTACGACGGCGGGCAAATGTCGGAATCGAATATTCTCGAGTTCACCCAATCTCTGATGGCAAACGGGGATTTGCAGGCCGCCGAAAATGCCCTGCGCGCTCGTTTACGCTTGCCGCCAGTGCCTGAGGGCGCCTACTTGTTGATGACGGATATCCTGATCCGTGAAGGCAAATACGCCGAGGCAAGCGTATTTGTCGGGGAGCACCCGGAAAATGCCGAAATATTCATCCGACTGCGCGATTATTTCGTCGGTGAGCGCATGAATGACGCCGCTCTGGGTCTGATCGCAAAATCCAGATTCAGCGACCCCGGCATCGAACACATCAATGATTCGATTCGCAAACAATTAAGCGGCGACCTGCAGGGCGCCATCGCGGCCTGCAACAATGCGCTGCGATTCAATACCGGCGATGCCAGCGCGTACAACCAGCTTGGCCGCGTATTGTTTAACGCGGGGCATGCGCCACAATCGCAGTCTGCATTTGAGAAAGCACTGGCGATCAAGCCCGACTTTGCCGAGGCTTGGCATAACCTGGGCCATGTTCTGAGGGCGCAGCACAAGCTGGAAGAAGCAGAAAAGGCCTACCTGCGCTCGGTCGAACTCGCGCCTTACTACCGCTCTGCTCTTCTGAACCTGGGCGTAGTCAAATTTGCCCGCGGCAAACACGCGGAGGCATTGCCCCACTTCCAACGATTGCTTGAACTGGATCCAGTCAATGTCGAAGCGCACATCAATGCCGGCGTGGGCGAACACATCCTGCACAATGTCGAACAGGCAAAAATCCATTACCGGCAAGCCATTGCGCTCGACCCGAAAAGCGACACCGCGATGCGGCATCTTGCCAGTCTGTTTTCCGATGAACTGGACAGCGAATCGGCCATCGAATTCTTTCGCAAGGCGCTGGTGATAAATCCGCGCTTGAGCGATGTCTGGGTTGAACTGATCGAGCAGTACGAACGCATCAACAAGCTCGACGAAGCGCGCAAGGCTCTGGCCGAGGCCAGCCGCATACTTCCCAACGACGCGAATGTGCTGTACGTCTCGGGCAAGCTGGCACGACGCGGCAACCAAATCAAACAAAGCGTGGCGACTTTCGGAAAAATCGATCCGCGCCAGCTGCATCCAAGATTTCTGCAATCTTTCTATTTCGAATTTGCGAACGCTTTGGATCGTGCCGATGACTATTCGCAGGCATTCCAGAATTTCGAAAAAGGCAATGAGCTGTCATCGCGCAGCATTCGCGCGAGGCAAACCGACTTCGGCGCATTCGACCGGCATATGGATGCGATCGAGGCCTGGCTCGAAAATGGAGCCTCGGTGGAAAAATACGAAAAAGAGGAAGACATGGGCGAAGACCTGTGTTTCCTGCTTGGCTTTCCGCGCTCCGGAACCACCCTGCTCGATGTAATGCTGGACGGACATCCGAAAACGCAAACGCTTGAAGAGCGCTCCACTTTCGAAAACGTGGC
>JAKQKT010000405.1 GCA_029560515.1 Pseudomonadota bacterium | reverse complement strand
CATCGAGAGATGCACCGAGATCCACTGCTTTCGGCATGGCGATAAAACCGGCATCGTTATTCGTGACAATCGAAAGCGCATGCCAGACACTGATCACCGGCAATGCAAAACAAAGCAGCAAGGCTACACACGCAATGGCATAACGAGCCTGTGGCCTGGCTTGCCGAGTAAGCCCGAGCAGAAAGGCGGCGATGATGCCAACAAGCAAACCTTGCCATAGAAAATTCAGCAAAGCCCCGCCCCAGGCATCGACAAGAGAGGTAATGATGTCGTTCATGATTTGTCTCCATGCAGGAATTTCTGGATTTCTTCGCGTTCTTTCTTGGTGACGTGATCACTTAACGCCGCCATCACCAACTCCTTGCCGGAACCGGAAAAGGCTTTATGAATAAGCTCTTTCAATAAATTCGTGCGCATGTCGTCTTGCGCCTGAGCCGGCGCATACACGTGCGAACGTTCGCTTTCGTCGCGAATCAGCAAGCCTTTGCCATGCATGATCTGCATCAGGCGAAGCACGCTGGCATAGGCGATCTCAGGCTTGTCTTTCTGTGCCGCCTCATGCACCTGCTTCACCGTTGCCGCGCCAAGTGGCCACAACACTCTGAGCAGGTTCAATTCCGATGCGGTGGGTTTCGGTAGTGTTTTCTTGGCCATGTTGACAAGGGTTCCCGATGAGACTGACGGCACCTTATCGCATCTAGAACATCTTGTCTAGACATTTTTGTCTATGACTAATGACACAGGAATGACCGATCCAGGTAGCCGGCCTGTCACACTCGGACACAAATGTCGCTTTCCGATTATTTGGAGCCACCCGCATTGAATTTGTATTTATCGGCGCAATACAAAACGATGTTTTTCGGATTGCTCAGGCAAAGATAAAAATTCCTGGTATCCCCATCGGAAATTTCGCATGCCTTCACATCAATTTCGTCCCGGACGACACGCACCTTTTTGCCGGCATCAGCTAGCTCCTGCTTCGTCATATAGCCATCGTTGTAATTCATTTCGGCTTGCAATACGGACTGATCCAGAAAGCGCCAGGCATCCTTTACGGCTTTGGAGCAGTTCAATGCTTCGGCATTGTCCTCGCCGGTTTCCAACAGCACTTTCATCATTCCCGTTGCTACTGCAGCCACCTCGCCGGAAACCGCCTTTTCTTTTGCCCGCGGCTTTACATATACCTCGTCGCTGATTTTTTCAAATACAAAATCCGAACCGCTGACACTCGCGGACATCGACTTTTCATCCAGTGAAGTGATATCGAGAATACCAAAATCAAACTCGAGCAAATGACCATCGGTAATGTAATAAACCGACGGACTCATGGAATGGATTTTGCCGTTAGTCGAATAAGAAACTTGCGACATGTGATTACCGCTGTATTCCCAACGGTCGTCATCATCGCCGTAATCCCGGCCGTTATAGGAAACTATTTTCCAGCTACCTTTCAGCGCAGCTTCGTTCACTTCAACGGCGAATGCCGGGTTCGCGAACAGCACCAGCAAGGCCAATACAATTTTCAACATGCAGCCTTCCTTGATCAATGCTACGTTGCCTTGATTGTTAGCAATATCAAGACACCCCGCCTTGGCGGGGTGTCTTTTCTTATTTTTCACATCGGCTTACCAAATCCGCACGCGTTGCTCCGGCGGCAGATACAATTTGTCGCCCGGCTTCACGTCGAACGCGGCATACCACGGATCGAAATTGCGCACCGAGCCATTGGCGCGATACATCCCCGGCGAATGCGGATCGGATTTGATCAGGTTGACCAGCGCTTCATCGCGATATTTGGTTCGCCAGATTTGTGCGTAGGCCATGAAGAAACGCTGGTCGCCGGTCAATCCGTTGATGATCGGGGCTTCCTTGCCTTTCAGGCTCAGGTGGTATGCGGTGTAAGCCATCGACAAGCCGCCGAGATCGCCGATGTTCTCGCCCATCGTCAGAGCGCCGTTGACGCAGATTTTTTCAAGCGGGCAGAACTGGTTGTATTGCGCCCCGAGCGCTTTCACACGCGTTTCGAAATTCGCGCGATCAGCATCGGTCCACCAGTTTTGCTGGATGCCCTGCCAATCGGACTTGCTACCCTGATCGTCGAAACCGTGGCCCATTTCATGGCCGATTACCGCGCCAATGGCGCCGTAATTTACTGCTGCGTCGGCATGGGCATCAAAGAACGGCGGTTGCAGAATCGCGGCCGGGAAAACGATCTCGTTGAACGAACCGTTGTAATAGGCATTAACAGTATTTGGCGTCATCGACCATTCTTCGCGATCGGTTTTCTTGCCGATCCGGGAGTTCTGGTCATTCGTGTAGTAAACGCGCAAAGCCAATACGTTCGCCATCAGGTTATCGGGCACAATCTTGACGGTGCCGTAATCCCGCCATTTCGACGGGTAGCCAATCTTCGGCCGGAACGAGTCGAGTTTCTTGTAGGCCTGCGTTTTGGTGGTATCGCCCATCCAGTCGATCTTGCTCAGGTTCTGGCGCAATGCGACACGAAGGTTGGCAACCAGTTCGTCCATCGAAGCCTTCGATTCAGGCGTGAAGAATTTCTCCACATACACCTGCCCGACCGCATCGCCCAGACCCTGGGTTCCGCCCACCAGCGCGACAGCACGTTTCCAATCGTCTTTCTGAGCTTTCTGACCCGACAATATCGTGCCGTTGAACGCGAACGAGGCGTCATCGATTTCCTGGCTCAGTAAGCCAGCATTGTTATCGATGGCGCTGAAGGTCAGATAATCGCGCCAAACCGGCAAGGGTGTTTTATTGACGATGGCCAGAATCGGCGCCACTGCACTCGGCGTACTGACGTTGACTTCTGCAGGAATCGGCAAACCTTGCGCCTTGAAGTGGGCCGACCAATCGTAGCCCGGATAGAGCTTCGACAAATCGGCGAACTTGGTCAGGTTGTAGGTCTTGTCGCGGTTTCGCAATTCGGCGCGTTCCCAGGTTTCCTTGGCCAGTGCCGCTTCAAGTGCGTAGACGGCTTCCGCACGTGCCTTTCCATCGGTCACGCCAGCGAAGCCGAGCATTTTTTGGATGTGCAGGACATACGCGGCACGAATCGCGACGAATCGTGGTTCCGGATTCACGTAGTAATCCTTGTCAGGCAAGCCGAAGCCGCGAACACCGATTCCGACCAGATAAGCGTCAGGATTTTTGCGATCCAGGCCGACGCCGGCATTCACCGGAGAATTGGTGCCGTTGATATTCGAACTGCCAAACGCCAAAACCAACGCAGGCATCGAATCAATCGCGGCGATCTTGTCCAGCACCGGTTTCAACGGCGCAATACCTGCCGCGTTGCGCGCATCGCGATTCATGTAGCTGTTGTAGTAGTCACGCACCTTCTGCTCATTGCTGCCTGGTGCAAGATCGGTACGCGCAGCCAGGGCATCAAAAATCTGGCGCGTCTGCGCTTCGGAATCTTCACGCAAGCCAGTGAACGAACCGAAGCTGACCTGATAATCCTTGAGTTGATAAGTATCGAGCCATTTACCACTGGCAAAACGGTTGAAATCGTCACCGGGTTTGACCGACAAATCGCGGACACTCAAATCAACGCCGAAGCTGCCGATTTTAGGACCCGGTGCAGCGGCATCGGCGGCAAAACCCAGCGATGTAGAAAGTGCCAGGGCAAGACTGAAACTGAGAAGGGTGGGTTTCATGACGGAGTTCCGAACGGATAAACCCCAAGCTTACCCCAATCGGGTTTCCCCACACCCGCCAAAAGTCATAGGACGCCTGCATGGCTGAGCGAAGTTTCATGACGCCTGTATTCATATTTCGCACGCTGTTACCGATTCTTCAGCATCGGCACTTAACATGCAAGTATTTACTTGCATATTATTTCCACACACCCATCAGCGGCAAAGCCATTGGATATCGACAAAGTATTTAAAGCACTGGCCGATCCGGGACGCAGACGCCTGCTGGATGTATTGCATCAGGATAACGGCCAGACACTCTCCGCCCTCTGCGAGCACATGGACATGACACGCCAGGCGGTTACCCAACATTTGCAACAACTCGAACAAGCGAACCTCGTTGCCGTGCATTGGCAGGGTCGGGAAAAACTGCACTACCTGAATCCGGTGCCGTTGCAAGAAATCCACGAACGCTGGATCGGAAAATTCGAACACAAGCGCCTCGATTCATTGAGCAAACTGAAGAGAAAACTCGAAGGAAACGATGATGAAAAAACCTGATTATGTTTACGTAAGTTACATCGCTACCACGCCGGAAAAAGTGTGGCAGGCGTTCATCGATACCGACATCATGCGCGAGTATTGGGTTGGCCCGGGTTCGGACTGCTCGCGCGTGAACGTCTCGGATTGGAAAATAGGTTCGAAGTGGGAGCATCAACGTACCGACGGCTCGGGTATTGTCGACATCATTGGCAAAGTGCTGGAATTCACGCCGCATAGCCGCATGGTTTTAAGCTGGGCAAGACCGAGCGAAGAAGAGGATGAATCGAAACATTCACGGGTATCGATCGATATCGAACCGATCGCAGGTGGAACGGTTCGGCTGACAGTGACGCACGACGGCCTGGACGAACAAATGCTCGCCGGTATCTCGGGAGGCTGGCCGAAGGTGTTGTCGAATCTCAAGACCTTGCTGGAAACGGGCAAGCCTCTGCCTCGAGTAGCAAAGGCTGCTTGAAAAAACATGCCGGGTATTCACCCGGCATGTGCTTTGACCGTCGTGTTATTTTTTCTGGGCTTGTTTGCAATTTTCCAGCCAGACCATTTTCTTGAAATCGTCGTAGCGAAGAAAAGTGCCGGTAAACGTGACTGACTGTCCCTCTCGCATGGTCAACACCCATGCCAGTTGGTTCGGACGAAACAGACAGGCGACGCCGACCTTGAACTGCGCCTCGTTTGGCAAGGGACGCAACACCATTTCCGAAATTTCCGGAATATCGAACGACACATTGTATTCATCGCCATCTTCCATGATGTGATC
>JAKQKT010000395.1 GCA_029560515.1 Pseudomonadota bacterium | reverse complement strand
GCCAGGCGGAAAGATTTCCTTTCTTCGCAGACTCCAAAACCGCTCAACCACAATCGCCATCGCGACAATGGCCAGAATAATGATCGGGATCATGACCGGGCCACCGGATTTAATCAGTTCAAACATCTTTCACCTGTACGTGATTGCTGTGATTAACGCCTAATAGAATAGCCTGAGTCGGTACTTTTCGGTGCATGCCAGTAGCGTGCACTGTCCCGACGGCGGCTTTCTCGCCATTCCATGCCGTTTTTGCCCAGCCTGATGCGCATCCAGCCTTGCTGTGGACTCGCTGCCAGCAGGATCTCGCGCTGCCGATAACGCTCAAGCACGCTTTGCCGTGGATGACCAAAGCGATTGTCTGCACCGCTGGCAATCAATGCCATGCCCGGATGTACCGCATTCAGAAATTCGGGACTCGATGAAGTTTCACTGCCATGGTGCGGAACCTGAAGCAGATCGGCACGAATTTTTTCCGGCTGCTCTTTCACCAGGCGATATTCGATTTGTTTGCCGATATCGCCCGTCAATAAAGCCACTTTTCCACCAGCTTCAATGCGCAAAACACAGGAGCTCTCGTTCGCCATGTAGGGGAAGAAGCCCGGCGGATGCAGGAATTCAAAACTGACGCCATCCCATGTCCATTTTTGTGTGCGCAGGCAAGGCGATGACGGAATCTTCAACGAGCCTTCGGACGCAATTACCGCTGCATCGGAATACGCTTTCATGACCGATGCCAAGCCGCCTGAATGGTCGTTATCGCCATGACTGATAACGATCTTATCTAGGTGACGAATTCCGACCGCATGCAACGCAGGTACGACCACCGACTCGCCGGCATCGAAGCCGCCGATTTTTGCCGGCCCAGCGTCATACAGCATGGCGTGGTGCTGGGTCTTGACCAACACCGACAAGCCCTGCCCAACGTCGATGACTGCAATATCCACCTCATTACGCCCAGGATCGGGCACATCCGGAAATAGCAAAGGCAGGAACATCACCATGGCCAGCCACTTCCCAGGCACGCTTCGAGGCAGTAGCAGGACAAATGCCCCGACCATCGCAAGACTCAAGGCAAGAAGACCTGGTTCCGGAAGCCATAGCATGGCCTGAGGCCAATCGCTGATTTTTTCCAAACCCCACCACAGCAGGTGCATGGCGCCTGCACTCAATTTCCAGAAAAAACCGGCGATGCCGATATGCATGAAAGAAAAAAGCAAGCCCAACAATGCCAGCGGTACCACCACCAGACTGATCCAGGGAATGCCGACAATATTGGTTAACGGCCCGAGCAGCGATGTCTGTCCGAAAAACCAGAGCGACAATGGCAATAGACCAAGCAACGCAATCCATTGTGACTGGAAGAATATTCTGACTTGCTGCACGCGGCTCAGGCTTGTCTGGCCCGGGTTTGATGGCAGGCACCACACCAGCCAGGCAACGCCGATGAAACTGAGCCAGAAGCCGGCGGATAAAACCGCCAACGGATCGAACAACAAAATCGCAATCAGTGCCAAGGCTAATGAATGTGAAATCCGTATCGGTCTTCTCGAAAGTTTCGCCATCGCAACGACGGCAATCATCAGAAATGTGCGATAAGTCGGCAAAGCAAAACCGGCTAAAGCGGTATACGCAAAAGCCAGCAACATGGCTGACATCGCCATGGCCTGTGTTCTTGGCCAAACGCGGCCAAGCCGTGGGAGCAAAAAATAAAACAGGTAGCAACATAAAGCGGCGAAGCCCGCCACCAGACCCACGTGAAATCCGGAGATCGCAATCAGATGCGTCAGGCCGGTGGTGCGCAGTATTTGCCAGTCATCGTCGCTGAGTTGACGGGTGTCGCCGAGTGCCAGTGCCTGCACGAAGCGTGCTTGTTCGCTATTGATCGAAGTCTGAATTTGATGCGAGATGTTTTCACGCCAATGGTCGATTCCCTCGCCCGCTTTCAATCTTCTTGCACCGGCGTTTCGTTTCACGTAACCCGTTGCGGCGATATCCTGTTCAAGCGCCCTGCGTTCAAAATCAAAGCCGCCGGGATTCAACAGGCCTCTTGGTGGACGCAGCTGAACCTGAAGTTTCCAGGTACTTCCCGCCGCCAAGTCGGGACTGCCGCCATACCAGCTAAGCCTGACTTTGCTTCCTACGAGCTTTTCATTTTTACTGGCAGTAATGTGGAATTCAAAACGGACACTTTCTTCGTCCCGCAACGGCAAGCCTTCTACCTGACCTGTGATTTCCGCGTCGGTATTGGATGGCAGGCGTTTCGACAATGCCCATTCGCCATGCAAATTAGCCAGTCCGATCCCGAACAGGAAAACGGCCACGCAACGCAGGTAACCCTCTTGCTTCCACCATGACCTGATGCCAGCCAAAGAACAGGCTATCGCCAACCAGAGGGGCAACAAATGCTCCCAACTTTGCACCCAGCAAACACCGAACAACAAGCAAGCAGCCACCCACAAGCCCAGTGGCGGTATTTTTTGCATTGACATCAATCGGTATGAACCAGCTCGCTCAGTTGGCCTTGTGTCAGCTCAAGGGTACGCCCCAGTTTTTTTGCCAGACGACGGTCATGGGTTACCAACACCAAGGCAGTGCCTTGCTCACGGTTCAATTCAAGCAATAAATCGAATACCGCTGCAGCCGTCTTTTCGTCGAGATTTCCGGTTGGCTCGTCACCGAGCACACAAGCCGGCTTCGTCACCAACGCCCGGGCAACGGCACAACGCTGGCGCTCGCCGCCGGATAGTTCGCCGGGCTTATGTAGCAGGCGATGTGACAAACCGACCCGCTCCAGCAGAACCTGTGCTTCCTGCTTTGCCAAGGACACTTTGGTGCCACGAATCAGCAGGGGCATCATGACGTTTTCGAGCGCAGTGAATTCAGGCAACAAGTGGTGAAATTGATAAACAAAACCAAGTGCCTTGTTTCGCAAGTCACCCCGTGCGCTTTCCGACAATGTCGAGATGGCTTGTCCGGCCACTACCACTTCGCCGGAAGTCGCAGTATCGAGTCCACCGAGCAGATGAAGCAGCGTGCTCTTGCCAGCACCCGAGGCACCGACGATAGCAACGGTTTCGCCTGCTCTTACGGCAAGCTGCAAATTTGCAAAAACCGGCGTTTTCA
>JAKQKT010000383.1 GCA_029560515.1 Pseudomonadota bacterium | reverse complement strand
GAAAAGGATATTGCCGGCTTGTTGTGATCGAAACGGTAGGACCAACGGGAGTCGGGACATGCCTGAAAGTGCAAGGTCCCGACTTCCGTCGGTCCCACAAAAAAGTAATTACAGCTCTTTCGTCATCAACCAATCATTCATCGGTTCGTCGCCGATCATGAAGATGGTTTCTCCACTGATCACGAATCCCTGCTTTTGATAAAAGCGAATGGCCTGTTGCGAACCTTGCCATACGCTCAGCCATAAAGATCTCGCATCGCGTGCGCGCATAATGTTCAGCGTTTCCTGCATCAGGACCGGTGCAATTCCCTTGCCATGATAAGCGGCATCCACATAAAAGCGACTGAGTTCAAAATGATGCGGGTCGCTATCGGGCTTGGGCGGTTTTACCTGCGCCAGCCCGGCAATTTTATTCTCAATCATGCACAGGCAGTTGATGATTGCAGCATTCGCAAGATCGGCCCGCTGTGCCTCGACGCCGTAATAGTCCTGTACCGCCTTTTGAATGTTTTCCGGGCTTGAGCTGTGGCCGTAAGCTGCCAGGAAATTACGCGTCATGAAATCGGCGATTTCATTCGCATCGTCTGGAATGGCAGCGCGGAAGTGCATGTCGGTCATTACTATTTTTCCACGAACGCACGTTCAAAAACGTAATGGCCCGGTGTACCGATTCTTGGTGCGGCCGTGAAGCCGCGTGAATCCAGAATCCGCCGGAAATCCGCCAACATTTGCGGGCTGCCGCAAATCATCGCGCGGTCGGTTTCAGGATTCAATTCCGGCAATCCCAGATCACGCATCATCTGACCGTTATCCATCAAATCGGTAACACGGCCCTGATGCGCAAAAGGTTCCCGGCTGACGACAGGGTAATAAAGCAGCTTCTTTGAAATTTCTTCACCCAGAAATTCGTGTTTCGGCAATTCTTTCTGGATGTAATCGGCATAGGCCAGATCATGGGTATTGCGGACACCATGGGTCAGCACGACATGTTCGAAGCGTTCGTAGGTTTCCGGATCCTTTATGATGCTAAGGAAGGGCGCAAGTCCCGTTCCGGTGCTGAGCAAATAAAGTGTTTTGCCCGGCAATAAATCGGAAATCAGCAAGGTGCCCGTTGGCTTGCGGCTGAGCAGGATCGTATCGCCAGGCTGGATATGCTGCAGTCTTGATGTCAACGGACCATTGGGCACTTTGATGCTGAAAAATTCCAGCTGTTCTTCCCAGTTGGCGCTGGCGATGGAATAGGCGCGCATCAGCGGCTTACCATTGACTTCGAGCCCGATCATCACAAACTGGCCGTTGTCGAAACGAAAACCATCGTCACGTGCGGTAGTGAAGCTGAAGTAGTTGTCTGTCCAGTGACGGACATCCAGAACTGTTTCGGTAATAAAAGGAGATGTCATTTGTTATAACTCGTTAACTCTGCCTATTGTCTCATTGCTTTCGCTTCGAAGGCACCCCTAATATGACAAATGCACCTAGGCTTTAAATCTGGGGGGTAAAATGCCTGGCTTCTATGATTTCGAGGCAAAACTGACCAACGGCGAGCTTATGCCGATGTCCCTGTACAAGGGGCGGGTGGTTCTGGTGGTCAACGTGGCGACCAAATGCAAACTGGCGCCGCAGCTGTCGGCACTGGCGAGCTTGCACAATCAGTTCGCCGACAAAGGTCTATGCATTCTGGGCTTTCCCTGCAATCAATTTGCTGAGCAGGAGCCGTTGGCTAACTCCCAAATCCAATTGCATTGCAGCGAGCATTACGGCGTGCGATTTCCGATGTTCGAAAAAGTTCTCGTGAATGGTCCCGATGCGCACCCGCTCTATCAATTCCTGAAAAAGGAAAGACGCGGCTTCCTGTTTTCTGAATCCATAAAATGGAACTTCACCAAATTCCTGGTAAATCAGCAGGGCGAGGTGGTGGCACGCTACGCACCGACCACAAAGCCGGAAAAAATCGCCAGCCACATAAAAAGCTTGTTCTAATCGATGGTTTTAAGCGGATTATTGCAGCTGAAGCTCGTTCATTAATGCATTGCGGTGCCGAATCGCCTAAAATAACGGCCCTCAAGCCCGCCATGGCGGGCTTTCATTATTTTAAGGAACCAGTCATGCAAATCGCTGAGCGCACCGTTGCACTTTTTAACTACACCTTGACCAACGCTGCCGGCGATGTGATTGACAGCTCCGAAGGCCGTACGCCTTTGGCTTATTTGCATGGCGCCGGCAATATCGTGCCGGGTCTGGAAAAGGAAATGACCGGCAAAGCGGTCGGCGACAAATTCAATGTCGTCGTGCAGCCTGAAGAAGGCTACGGCATGCCGAACCCGATCATGATCCAGGTCGTGCCAGCCGCCGCTTTTCAGGGCGTGGACAAGCTGGAAGTCGGTATGGAATTCCAGGCACAAACCCCGCAAGGCCCGATGTCGGTTGTGATTGCAAAGATTGAAAACGACGAAGTCACCGTTGACGGCAACCATCCTCTGGCCGGTCAAACCCTGCATTTCGAAATCGAAGTCATGGAAGTGCGTGATGCCAGTCTGGAAGAACTGGCGCATGGCCACGTGCACGGAGCCGGTGGTCATCACCACTGATATTTACGCACCATTCGCGTTGCCCGCAGCGATGTGGGCAGAACTCGAGGCGGCCTATCAAACGCCGCCCCGGGCTTATCACAATATCCAGCATGTGCATGAAGTGGCTGCACATTATCGCAATGTTGCGGCGAGCGTCGGCTGGAAACATCCGAAAGAAGTTTATCTTGCCGTTTTGTACCACGACGCTATCTATCAGGCCGGACGCAAGGATAACGAAGCTCGCAGCGCCGAACTCGCCGTTGAATCCGTCGGCAAATATCTGGCCGGCGAATCCATCGATTCGATCAGGCTTTCGAATTTGATCGAACTGACGGCCAGACATGGTCATCTTCATCCAGAAAATCTTGATGAAGACAGTAAACTTTTTCTCGATTGCGACATGGCGATTCTGGGCGCCGAGCCTGCCCAGTTTTTGGAATACGACAAAGCCATCGCCAGCGAATATCGCGGCAAATTGCCCGGCTGGATGTTCCAGTTTTATCGCCGAAAATTTTTAAAGAACCTGTTGGATTCGCCGCGTATTTACTTGTCGGAAATTTTTCTTGCATCACACGAAGCCAAAGCGAGAGCGAATATCGCCGGCTTGTTGAAAAAGCCGCGTAGTATTTTGATGGCATCCTCGGGCCGGTAGTTTTTCAAATCCCGCGCACCTTTTCTGCTGCTGGCTGACTCTGTTGCTTAATGAAACGGAGGCGATATGAAAAATTGGATGGTGATAGCCGGAATGGCATTGGTTTCAAACTTGACGAGTGCGGCCACGCCAATGAGCTGCCAGGCGCAAAGCGGCAAATTCGTGACGCCGGTTGTCGAGTTGTATACGTCTGAAGGTTGCAGCAGCTGTCCGCCTGCAGATGCCTGGCTGTCGAAACAAGCTCAGCGGACCGATATTAATGCCAATTTCCTGGCTTTCCATATCGATTATTGGGATGACATCGGCTGGCCTGATCGTTTTGCGAACCCTGCTTATACGCAGCGGCAATATGCACGCGTGCATCGAAAAGGCTCCAGTCAGGTTTATACGCCGCAAGTGATGATCGGAGAGCAAACCGGTGTGAGTTGGTCCTGGCCGGATCGTTCTGAAAGTTTTATCAAGCAGGCCAATAGCGAATTGGCCATCGTCTCCATTGCCTTGAAGGCGAACGGCAACAGTGAAAAGTGGAAGGCAGAGGTTGTCTTGTCGTCGTTGAATGCGGTTCCAAATACCCAGTGGTATCTCGCGGTTTACCAGGATGGATTGAGCAGCAAGGTGCATGCTGGTGAAAATGCCGGAAAATTGTTGAGACATGATCGTGTTGTCAGGCAATGGCTTGGGCCTTATCCATTCAACAAAAAACTCACCATGAAAGATTTCAATATCGCCTTGTCGAATGCCGGTGTGATGGGTCAGACCGGACTGCTTGCCGTGCTGGAAAATTCCAGTAATGGCCAAGTGCTACAATCCTTGAAACTGCCTTTATCGCAATGCAAGGCGGCAGCAAGCAAATGAGGTGAAACCATGAGCACGATGCGAGCCTGGCAGGCCATGCACTATGGCAATGAGCGCGACAGTTTGCGTTTGAATACCGTCGAAAAGCCATCGCCGGCCGCCAAGGAAGTTTGCATCAAGGTGCATGCGGCCAGTCTGAATCCGATTGATTACAAATTGCTGCACGGCGATCTTAAAAAAGTCATGCCGATGCCGTTTCCGATCACGATGGGTTTCGATGCTGCCGGTGTGGTGTATTCGGTCGGGAGTTCCGTCACGCGATTCAAGCTTGGTGATAAAGTCTATGTACGCGCAAGCCGTGAAAGCCTGCGGGCCTTCGCCGAATACACGGTGCAGCCGGAAGCCTTTGTCGCGATGATGCCGAGCGCATGCAATTTCGAGGAAAGCGCTTCGTTTCCCTTGGTGGCATTAACCACGGTACAGGGTTTCGTTGATCGGGCGCATCTGAAATCCGGCGACAGCATCTTGATCCACGCCGGTTCCGGAGGGCTTGGCAGTTTTGCCATTCAATACGCCAGGCAAATGGGTTTAACCGTGCACACCACCACGAGCTCGAAGAATGCCGACTGGGTGCAGAAACTCGGTGCTGAAAAAGTATTTTGCTACGACCTGGTCGATATTGGGACTATCAATAATCAATACGATGCCGTGTTCGATACGCTCGGCGGCAAGGAAACTTTGCAGGCATTCGTACAAATAAAATCCGGCGGGGTAGTAATTAGCGTCGCAGGGCCGCCGGATATCGAGATGCGGAATAAATTCGCGTCGAATCCGGTCGTGCGTTTTGTGATGTGGATGATGTCACGCAAGGTTTATGCTGCGGCGAAAACAAAAAATGCCCGGTATTTTCGTTATCTGACCGAATCCAGTGGCGAGCAGCTAAGTCAAATTACGCTCTTGGTCGAGCAGGGTAAAATCAAGCCGGTGATTGATCGGGTGTTTCCGTTTGAACAAGGTATCGAGGCGTTTGAATATCTGGTTGCCGGGCGTGCGAAAGGCAAAGTAATCATCAGGATCGCAGATTAACAATCTCAGGTAGGAGCGACGGAAGTCGCAACAGGCCCTGCGAATTTTATCTCGACTTCCGTCGCTCCTACGAAATCAAACTGCTTCGACCCAAACCCGAACGCCATTTAATGCCGCATTGCCGGACGGTCCATCTAGCAATCCTGCACCGGTCAAATCGTTATAGCTCGAGCCCAATACTTTTTCGGCCTGGCTCATTTGCAGGCCTGAGCGCTGATGGCCGAAACCATGTGGCAAGCAAACTACACCGGGCATCAACTCTTCGCTCGCTTTGACTTCAACCAGAATTTCACCGGCATCCGAACGTACACGAACCGATTTCCCGTCACTAATGCCACGTTCTTGCAAATCATCCTTGTGCATCAGCAAATGATGACGGGTTTTACCTTTGACCAAACGCGGCGA
Source organism: Pseudomonadota bacterium (assembly GCA_029560515.1). GTDB lineage: Bacteria > Pseudomonadota > Gammaproteobacteria > Xanthomonadales > Xanthomonadaceae > Arenimonas. Next base: position 1,388 of record JAKQKT010000383.1, on the reverse strand, counting down.
ATTGTGCATCCAGGAATTATTGCTGCGAATATCGCGACGGCCAATCAATTGCAGGGATTTCTCATCCGGTTCAGCAGGAATCCTGAGTTCGGCCAGAGCCTGCATAAACAGTTCCGGTGCCGCTTCGATCTTGCCGCTTGCCGTTTCCAGCCGCGTCATCAGGGAAGGGCGCAGCGGGCCCAAATCGATTCCATGTTCCGCGGCTTCCAGGTCTTGCATGCTCAAGCCGGAATTTCCGCGCGCCAAACCCATGGCAATCATTTGTTTCGGCGGTGGCAATGTCTGCCAGTCCTTGCCGGTCACTTTCGCAAACGCGGCGCCAATGCCATTGATGATTTCCCAGTCGGCACGTTCATCAGGGTCACGTTCGCGAATCGGCTGGCTCAGTCTGGCAACGCGACGGACAGCAAAAGCATTGAAGACCGAATCGTAATGGTCCTGGGTCAGGAACGAAGCCGGTGGCAAAATCAAGTCGGCATGACGCGTGGTTTCATTGATGTAAACATCCATGCTGACCATGAAGTCGAGTTTTTCCAAAGCCTGGTCCAGCGCCTGGCCGTTTGGCGTTGATAACACCGGATTCCCCGCACTGGTGATCAGGGCGCGAATGCGGCCTTCACCTTCTGTGCTGATTTCCTCGCACAAAACCGACACCGGCAGTTCGCCGGCGAATTCCGGCAAGTTTCTGATGCGACTGGACCAGCGGCCACGTGCGCCGGCAGAAGTGCCTTTGCCGGTAATCGGCAAGGCAGCTTCGTTCACCAATGCACCGCCGACCTTGTCCAGATTGCCGGTGTAGATATTGATCAATTGCAGCAGCCATTGGCAGAGGCTGCCATGCTCCTGCACCGACAAACCCATGCGGCCATAGGCCACAGCTTTATCGGCACGATAAAAATCGTTCGCCATGGTTTGAATGCTTTCCGCACCTATTCCCGTCAGCTCGAAAATATTTTCGATTTGAAAATTTTCGATAGCGGAAATAGCTTCGCTCCAGCCAATAATTTTTTCATCGTAAGCTTGCAAGCGGGCAGGGCCGGTCTTGAAAAGTTGCTGCAGGAAGGCAATCAGGAAATACACGTCGCCGGCCGGTTTGATGAAGTGATGCTCACTGGCGATAGCGGCAGTTTCGGTTTTGCGTGGATCAATGACAATCAGTTTTCCGCGAGCAGTTAGCGCCTTGATGCGTTCCTTCACGTCCGGTACCGTCATCAGGCTGCCGTTTGAGGCAATCGGGTTGGCGCCCAGCATCAAAAAATAGTCGGTGTGATCGATATCGGGGATCGGCAATAAAAATTGATGCCCGTACATTTGTGCATTCACCAATTGGTGTGGCCATTGATCGACCGACGACGCACTGAACACATTCTGGCTGCGGATGATTTTCA
>JAKQKT010000381.1 GCA_029560515.1 Pseudomonadota bacterium | reverse complement strand
TGAAAATCCCAGCGTGCGTTGCACGCCATTGCCGGGGCTGAGGTTTTGTCTCGACAATGAAATGCCCGGATTGCTGATTTGCACGGCTTCCAGCACATCGGCCCGCGCCAATCCCAGGCGTGCATATTCCTGCTGAAGTTTCGGACTTCGCAGCATCGCGATGCGAACCGCGGTGTCAGGACCTATCGGTGACAAAATCCATTCATTGATGCTCGCGTCGCCGCTTGGCAAATTTGCGTTTGGCGTATTTTGAAACTGCGACCATTCCATTGATGGGCCGCCGCGTTCCTGCAATAGCTGGTTGATGGAAGCATCGGGCGGTCGTGTTGGCAGACTGGTACATGCGGACATCGACAAGGCGATTGCCAGTACGAGCAAATTCGTTTTCTGTAGCTTGTTCATGGAAAATATCTTCTTCAAAAGCGAGGGTCGAATTGAATCGACCAACACATGACGCCGGCGGGCACAAAGCCCGAACCGGAGAATGGCTATAAAATGGGTGTGGCCGGATCAAGCCCGGACAGAAGATCAGCTGATCGGTGGTCTTAAGCGTTCAATGAAAGGCACGGGAACGAGCTGGATGCCGGCATCGAGAAAAACGCGGCTGTCGATTGGCGAGTGCGGAATAATTTCCAATACGGGCATGGACGCAATCGCGAAGTGCATCAAGCAATTTTTTGGCGAGCATTGCTTGTAGGGGCAGCAGGGCTGTGGCTGATCCGATGCTCCGGCCTTGGCACTCCCGGCGGTGATGCTGGTTTCGGCCGGAACCATCATGGCTTCATGGCAGGGCATGTTGCTGGTGACGACATTTTTTTCGACCGACTGGTTCGCCGATATTTGCACGCCATCATGCAGGGTTTGCGGCATCCTGATCGCATGAATACTGTCGACAATTGGCGTACACAGAAACGTGAACGCCAAAAAGATCTGGCTGACAAGCGATAGGCAGGATGGGCGACGGTGCATGGTGCAAAACATACCATAGCACCTGTGGATTTTCCTTGTAGACAAGCCTGAATCCGGAAATTAACTACAGGCATGACGGACTTGTTGTCGTGCAGGCCGCATGCCTGACCGTGCGAAACACCTTGCTGCAAACAAATTTTGAACAATTAAGTGCTTGATTTTTCGTTCTCCAATGCCTGGCATGCATCTTGTAATGGCTATAGCGGCTTCCGGAAATTTCAATGGATGCCTCCCCCCAAAAAGCAGGAGTACAAAATGCGTAATTCCAAATCGACTTTCCGTTTTAATGTCACCAATGCCTTGCTCATGTCGCTTGCGATGGGCATCGTCGGCATGCCGATGGC
>JAKQKT010000372.1 GCA_029560515.1 Pseudomonadota bacterium | reverse complement strand
ATCGTAAGTCATCACATGTCGATAAGGGTCCGAATCGCCGAAAACAATTTGATAGCTGCTGATTCGACCATGGTCGTCGTAAACAAAATCTTTTTCGCTCAGGTTGAGTTTTTTGCCGCGATAATTCCGCATTTCGATAATGCGGCCGGCGGTATCGTACTGATACTCGTATCTTTCCAATGCGTCGCCCGGAAGCGCCCAGGTTTTTTTTACCAAACGCCATTGATCGCTTGATGCTTCTGCATGGATACCGTAGCTAAAACATGCCGATAAAAAAAATACTATGGATAAGAGGATGTTTTTCATGGATGCGAATTTTCCGGGGATTGATGAATCGGTATATCGTGCCTGCACGACGAAAACGGACATGGCATGAACCGCTACTCCCAGAAAATCAGTACTGCCGCCACGACGATCAAGACAAAACCGGCGACATGGTTCCATTTGATCTGCTCTCCCAGATACCAGATGGAAAATCCGGCGAACACGAGCAGGGTGATGATTTCCTGTATCCCCTTCAGTTGTGGTGCCGAATAAACATCACTGCCCATGCGGTTGGCGGGTACCTGCAGGCAGTATTCAAAAAACGCGATGCCCCAACTGACCGCAATGACTATCCAGAGCGGACTGGCTTTGTATTTGAGATGACCGTACCAGGCAAAGGTCATGAAGATATTGGAGCCCAGCAGCAATAGCACGGGCATCAGATAGGCGTTCCACTGGATTGGCATGAGGTATTCCCTGTTTTCGTGATCGGTATGCTAAGTCAAAAAGTCGTTCAGTTTCGCCTTCACGCTTATTAAACCTCGCATCACGTCTAATCGCCGCATGAATCCACAGGAGAATATTCATGCGCCGTGATGACCCGTCGGGACTGATTTTGCTGGTCGAAGATAATCGTAATTTGTCGGAAATGGTGGGTGAATATCTCGAATCCAAAGGCTTTGGCGTGGATTATGCGAGTGACGGCCTGGACGGCTATAGACTGGCAGTCGACAACAGTTATGACGTCATCGTGCTGGACTTGATGCTGCCGCGACTGGATGGCACCGATTTATGCCGAAAGCTGCGCAACGAGGCAAAAAAATCAACGCCGGTATTGATGCTGACCGCACGCGACACGCTCAACGATAAAGTCACCGGACTCGAAGCCGGCGCCGATGATTATCTGGTCAAGCCTTTCGCCATCCAGGAACTCGAAGCGCGTGTGCGAGCATTGATTCGCCGCGATCGCCGCCAGGTAAGTGCCGAGGTGTTGAAAATTGCCGATCTGGTGCTCGATACCGCCAGCTTGCGTGTCACGCGCGGTGGTCAGGAAATATTCCTGTCGCCTATCGGTTTGCGGCTGCTGACGATTCTGATGCGCGAGTCGCCGCGCGTTGTCACCCGTCGCGATATCGAGCGCGAAATCTGGGGTGACGGCCTGCCTGATTCCGATACCCTGCGAAGCCATCTTTATAATTTGCGCAAATGCGTCGATCGTCCGTTCGACAAACAGTTGCTGCATACTGTGCAAACGGCCGGCTACCGCATTGCGGATCTAGAGACTGCGCCGACTGCATAACACCTTCCAGGAAACGCGCGCCAAACCCCATGACTAAATTATCGGCAAACGCGGGTCTGCGCCGGAAAATCTGGACAGCCTTCATCCTGCAAGCTGCCGTGATCAGTTTCGCGGCAATACTGGGTGTCTATGGTGCCTCGATCATCCTCAAGCATGTCCTTATCCGGCAGGCGCTGGAACAGGAAGCGAAGCATTACTGGGACATCCTGCAAGCGAACAAGAATGCGACGGCGCCCGATACCTACAATATGAAAGGGTATCTCTTGTTCAATGGCGATTCCGAAGCGGTGCTGCCGGAAACCATGCGCGGCTTGTCGCTTGGATTCCACAGCCTGCCGCAGGAAAAAGGCGGAGCATTGATACTGGTCGAGCAGCGCGATGACCGCCATCTTTTCTTGCAGTTCAAGCAGGACCAAGTCGATGCCTTGGCATTCTGGTTCGGCATGGTGCCGCTGGCGCTCGTGCTTGCCGTGGTGTACCTGATCGCCTTCAGTACCTATCGTGCCTCCAAACGCGCGGTGTCGCCAGTAATCTGGCTCGCAAACCAGGTCAAGCTCTGGGATCCGAAAAACCCCGATGCCAATTCCATCAAACCGGAAAATCTGCCGAGCGATGTCGAGGGCGAAACCTTCACGCTCGCATCGTCGTTGCATGATTACGCATCGCGCATCAATAATTTTGTCGAACGCGAACGGAATTTTACCCGCGATGCATCGCATGAATTGAGGACACCATTGACCGTGATTCGTGTCGCCGGCGACATGATGTGCGGCGATGAAGGCATGTCCGCTTCATCCAAAAAATCGCTGACCCGCATCAAGCAGGCCGGTCGAGACATGGAAGCCCTGATTGAAAGTTTCCTGATCCTGGCACGTGAGGGCGACACCGGTTTGCCGGACGAGGAATTCTCGGTGGCGGACGTGATCGCCGATGAAGTCGACAAGGCGCAGATTTTGTTGCGTGACAAGCCGGTGACCTTGAAGGTGGAGGTTATCCAGGATTTCGACCTTTTCGCACCATCGCGAGTATTGAGCGTGATGTTCAGCAATCTGTTGCGCAATGCCTGCAATTACACCGACGAAGGCAGCATACGGGTCGTGATCGAACTTGGGCGCATCACGGTTATCGATACCGGCGTGGGCATGGCCAAGGAAGATCTCGACAAGGTGTACGACACGTTTTTCCGCGGCAGCAATCACAGCAAGGAAGGGCAGGGTGTCGGTTTGTCGATCGTGCGCCGATTGTCAGATCGCTATCACTGGCCGGTGAAGCTTGAAAGTCGCCTCGGCGAGGGCACGCGGGCCAGCATCGAATTTCCCAAGGCGATCGTGAATCACGCCACACACTAAAGAAAAACCGGGTCTTTTGCTTGGACTAGAATCGGCAAGCCGTTATGCTTGCTGCACCAAAGGAGCCAGCCATGCATCGACTGCTATTGCTCATCATTCCGCTGTTGGGTTTCGCCACGATTTCCGTATCAAGCGCTGCCCAAAATCAAAAAGAAAAGACCATGCCAGACAATTCCCCGAACAAGAAATTTGCGTTGGTTATCCATGGCGGCGCAGGTGTCGTCAGTCGCGAATCCATTCCGGAAGCGGATGCCAAACTCATGCAGCAGGACTTGAATCGCGCTCTTGATGCGGGCTATGCGGTACTTAGTCGCGGCGGTCCAGCACTGGAAGCAGTGACGGCTGCCATCATCGTGCTGGAAGATTCGCCCTGGTTCAATGCAGGCAAGGGCTCGGTCTTCAATGCGGAAGGCGGCCACGAGCTCGATGCCTCCGTGATGGAAGGGCATACCCGGCGCGCTGGCGCGGTTGCCGGCGTGACTACCGTGAAAAATCCGATCCTGCTGGCACGCAGCGTCATGGAAAAATCGCCGCACGTCATGCTGGCCGGCGAGGGTGCGGAAAAATTTGCCGATACACAAAAGGATATCGAACGCGTTGATCCGAAGTATTTCGATACTGAAAAACGCTGGCAGCAACTGCAGGATGCAAAAGCCAAGGAAATGGCGGAACTGACGCATACCGTGCAAGGCACCTATTTCGGTACCGTCGGTGCGGTTGCACTGGATCAACAGGGTCATATCGCCGCAGGAACTTCCACGGGCGGCATGACGAACAAGAAATGGAGCCGGGTGGGTGATTCGCCGATTATCGGTGCCGGAACCTTCGCCACCGACAAATGCGGCGTATCGGGTACCGGTTGGGGCGAGTTCTATATCCGCGCAGTGGTAGCGCACGATATCTGCGCACGAGTGGAATATCGCGGCGATTCACTCGCATTGGCGGCCGAAGACGTGATCAATAAAATCGTGCCGGAAATGGGTGGCGATGGCGGTGCGATCGCACTGGACAAAGACGGCAATATCGCAATGCCTTTCAATACCGGCGGCATGTCACGTGGCTGGATAAATCCAGACGGTACGCGCGGCACTGCGATTTTTAGAGACTGACAAGTTTGTGGAGCTGGTTCACCGGCGATGCAAACTACGTTGTGCAGTGTGTTCAAGCATCAATCGCTGGTAAACCAGCTCCCACAGTAACGCTTTATTGTCAGAAATTGCGATCGCCGGAAATAATTCCACCTAAACCGCCAAGAATCGAACCTTCATCGCGGCTTCCGCCTTGTTTCGGCATTGCGCTGTACATGCGCCCTGCCAGACGCGAGAACGGCAACGATTGAATCCAGATCTTGCCGGGTCCGGTCAGGGTGGCCAGAAATACGCCTTCGCCGCCGAACAAGGCCGACTTCACGCTGCCAACCGATTTGATATCGAAATTCACCGAGCTGGTCATGGCGACCACGCAGCCCGTATCCACATCCAGCCGCTCACCCGCTTTGAGTTCGCGTTCGACAATCGTGCCGCCGGCATGAATGAAGACCATGCCGTCGCCTTCCAGCTTCTGCATGATGAAACCTTCGCCGCCGAACAAGGCCGTCATCACCTTTTTCTGGAAGAAAATGCCGATGGAAACACCGCGTGCCGCACACAGGAAGGCATCCTTCTGGCAGATGATTTTTCCGCCATAGTTGCTCAAGGTCATCGGCACGATAGTACCGGGGTAAGGTGCGGCGAATGCGACTTTCGCCTTGCCCTGGCCGGTATGCGAGAACATAGTGGTGAACAGGCTTTCACCGGTAATCAGGCGCTTGCCGGCCCCGACCAGTTTGTCCATGAAGCCGCCGCCGCTGGAGGCTGCGGAACCATCGCCGAAAACGGTTTCCATCGAAATGGCCGAATCCTTGTACATCAGCGAACCCGCTTCGGCGACGGTGCTTTCTCCGGGGTCGAGTTCTATTTCGACGAATTGCATATCTTCACCGAAGATTTTGTAATCAATCACATCGCTTCGTTGCTGATGCTGGCTTGGCGGCGGTGGCGCAGTCATTGCGCCGGGTGCGGTTTCGGCGCGCAATTCCGCACAGCTGGCAATCGCCTGCCATTCGGCAAAGCCCTGGCGCCAGCAATGGCCATTCGGATTTTTTATCGCTTGCGCGACGGCAGCGTTCTGATCGAGTGGCCCCGTTTGCTGGCCGTCATAGCTGAAAAACCATTGATGCATTGTCGTTCTCCGATTGAGTCGAGTTGGTTAGATTTTGACGTAGCCCGGGTGATGGCTCTATCTCACCCGGGGCATTCGGGATCATGGCTTTGCGTGAAAATCACAAACCGAGTTGCTGGTGAATTTCCTGGCGTGCCTGGGTGTCCAGTTTTAGCCCTATCGCCAATTGGTCCAGAAAATCACGCTCTTCCTGGCTGTCGGCGGTAATCGCAATCAAGGCCGCGGCGTAAGTTTCATCGCGAAGATGATCCGGCGTGCGGACAAGCAACTGTTTCAAATTCATCGGTGCATTGATTTCGATATTCAGGGCTTGCAGGCTTTCTGCATCCAGACCTGCCTCGCGGGCGCGGGCTAGAATGCTCTCGCGTTCTTCGGCATCGATCAGGCCATCGGCATCGGCCGCGGTGATCATCGCGCGGATCAAATGCAGCGCATTCTCGTTGCTGTTGGCAATCACGGGGCTGGCTGCCGGCGGTGGCGGCGGCATGGTTTGGACGCTTGGGCCGGGCGGCGGTGGAGGGGTGGCGGCAGTGGGAGCAGAAGCCGTCGCTGGCGTTTGTTTGTAATGTTCATATGCGGCATATGCCAGACCCAGCAAGCCAATGCCGATTTTGGCCTTGGTACCGGTCGAGACGCCGCCAAGCAGGCCCGAAAGCCCCGAAGACTGGCGTTTATGCTTGCGCTTCCTGCCGCCCAGCGAGCCCGAAAGTGCATCTCCCATCATCTGTCCAAGCAGCTTTTCCGCGTCAAACATCGAAATCTCCGGTTATGTGGGGTCAATGTCACACAATGGGGCCGAATTTACGCCTGCTCAAGGTCATGTTTCGGGGCAGGTTGTGGCAAAATACGCGGCTTGCCCGCCCCAATGGATGACTGATGGCCGACAGTACCGAAAGCCAAAATGCACCCCGAAACGTTTTCCAGATCATCAATGCATTCAAATGGTCCATGAAAGGCCTGAAGGCGGCATGGGATTTCGAATCTTCGTTTCGACTTGAGGTTTATCTGTTCATCGTTTTTGCGCCGCTCGGTCTGTGGGCTGGCGAAACCGGTATCGAAAAGGCCCTGCTGGTTTCCAGCCTGATCCTGGTATTGATTGTCGAAGTGATCAATTCCGCCATTGAAGCCGTGGTGGACCGCTTCGGAGGTGAACGCCACGAGTTGTCCGGCCGTGCAAAGGATCTGGGTTCAGCTTCGGTGTTCCTGGCCGACCTTATAGTGTTGCTTTGCTGGGCCTGCATTCTTGGCCCGCGGTTCATGGCGTGGATAAATAGCTGAGATGGATTTTTTATTTAGTTCGGAAATGTGGATAGCATTATTCACACTGGCAATGCTGGAAATCGTGCTCGGCGTCGATAACCTCGTTTTCATTTCGATTGCCGTCAGCAAACTGCCTCCGGAACAACGCCCCAGAGCCAGAAAAGTGGGGCTGGCGCTCGCCTGCCTGACCCGTATCGGCCTGCTGCTTTCGCTGGCATTCCTAGCCAGCATGAAAACCAATCTTTTCAGTCTGTTCGGCCAGAATTTTTCGGTTCGCGATATCGTATTGATTGCCGGCGGCCTGTTTCTTCTCGTCAAGGGCACGATGGAAATCCACGACTCCGTCGAAGGTCGTGGCGAAGACGAGGATATCGATACCAAACCTTCGGCCGTTTTCGGCTACGTGATTGCACAGATTGCGATCATCGATATCGTATTCTCGCTCGACTCGGTGATCACCGCGGTCGGCATGGTGGATAATCGCTGGATCATGGTCGGTGCCATCATGATCGCGGTCGCCGTGATGATTTTTGCGGCGAACCCGATCGGTGATTTCATTGATCGCCACCAAACAGTGAAGATGCTCGCGCTTGCCTTCATTATTCTCGTCGGTGTCGCGCTGATTGCCGAAGGTTTCGATATTCATATCGACAGGAAACTCCTGTATTTCGCCATGGCATTCTCTGCCGGCGTCGAGGCTTTGAATATCTGGTCCAGGAAGAAATCGCGCAGAAATTCCTGAACTGCCTGATCGGATGGATGATCCGGCCAGCTGGCATGGATAAGCACGTGCTCAGGCCGCATGGTGCTTGGGCAAGACACTTAATTCGGGCAGAATACGCATACCACAAGAGTGAATAGCCTGATGACGTATCTGCATAGTCTTGATCCAATCGCGCTGCATCTGCCGTTTTGGCCACATGGTATTCACTGGTACGGCATCATGTATCTGGCCGGGTTTGCCATCGCCTATGTTCTCGGAATGCGTCGCATACGCGCAGGGCGACTTCCGGGCGTGAATGAAGAAGGTTTGAGTGATCTGCTTTTTTACGCCATGGTCGGCGTCGTGCTCGGCGGACGCATCGGCTACATCATTTTCTACAATTTTTCGAATTTCATCGCCGATCCCCTGATGCTGTTCCGGATCAACGAAGGTGGCATGAGTTTTCATGGTGGCTTGATTGGCGTGATGGCGGCGGTTTCCTGGTGGTCCTGGAAACACAAGTTGCACATCTTCGATACCATCGATTTCGTCGCTCCGCTGGTTCCGCCCGGTCTCGGATTGGGGCGTCTGGGTAATTTCATCAACGGCGAGTTGTGGGGCAAATTTACTCAAAGCGATTGGGGCGTGATTTTCCCCCAGAGCCTCGGCGGCCCCTATGCCAATATGACTCCGGCAGAACTGCAAAGTGAATACGCCAGCGGTGCCTTGAATGCTTTTGCCCGACATCCCACCCAGCTTTACCAGATGTTTCTGGAAGGGTTTCTGCTGCTTGGTTTCCTGTTCTGGTTCACTCGCAAGCCACGAGCCCGTTATGCGGCATCTGGCTGGTTTGCGCTGCTGTACGGCATCTTCCGTTTTCTGATCGAGTTCGTCCGCGAGCCCGACGAGCAATTGGGTTACCTGGCCGGTGGCTGGCTCACGATGGGGCAGATTCTGAGTGTTCCATTGATCGCGCTGGGTCTGGTGTTTCTGTTTATGTCCAGAAGCTCGCCCACTTTGCAGCCGGTGCCAATGCCAAAAAAGGAAGTCGAGGCTAAAGACTGATGCGGGCTTATCTCGATGTGCTTTCGCATGTAATGAAAAACGGCGCGGAAAAATCCGATCGTACCGGTACTGGTACCCGTTCGGTATTCGGTGCGCAAATGCGTTTTGATTTGAACACGGGCTTTCCACTTGTCACGACGAAAAAATTGCATCTGCGCTCGATTATCCACGAGCTGCTCTGGTTCTTGAAAGGCGAAACCAACATCGCCTATCTGAAAGAAAACAAGGTCAGCATCTGGGACGAGTGGGCCGATGCGAATGGTGATCTTGGTCCTGTCTACGGCAAGCAGTGGCGCTCCTGGCAGTGCCCGGACGGTAGCACGATTGACCAGATTCAATGGCTGGTGGACGAAATAAAGCGTAATCCCGACTCACGCCGACTAATCGTCAATGCATGGAATGTAGCGGACTTGCCGAAGATGGCACTAATGCCCTGTCACGCGATTTTTCAATTCTATGTGGCCGATGGAAAACTTAGCTGCCAGTTGTACCAGCGCTCGGCCGATTTGTTTCTCGGCGTTCCGTTCAATATCGCAAGCTATGCCTTGTTGACCCACATGATCGCCCAGGTTTGCGATTTGGGAGTCGGTGATTTCGTGCACACGCTCGGCGATGCACATATCTATTCGAATCATTTTGATCAGGTTAACGAGCAGCTGTCGCGGACACCGCGCGCCTTGCCAAGTCTGCATTTGAATCCGGCGATTAAGAATTTATTTGAATTTTCGTTCGATGATATTCGCATCGACCATTACGATCCGCTGCCTGCCATTAAAGCGCCGGTTGCCGTCTGAGCGATGCAGAAAGTTTCGCTTATTGCCGCTCTGGACAATGAATTCGCGATCGGTCGCGGCAATGCCTTGCCCTGGCATCTATCGGCGGATTTGCAGCGCTTCAAGGCGCTGACATTGAACAAGCCGATTGTGATGGGACGAAAAACCGCGGAATCACTGGGCCGCGCATTGCCGAAACGCCGCAATATCGTCTTGTCACGCTCGGCCTCGGTTCCGTTTGGCGGAATGGAAGCCGTCAACTCGCTGGAATCAGTGTTTGATTTGTGCCGGGATGAAGCCGAGATTTCAGTAATCGGCGGCGGCGAGATTTATCGACTGATGTTTCCGTATGCGACACATCTTTATCTGACACATGTCGATACGCTTGTTGAAAACGCCGATGCATTTTTCCCGAATTTCGATTTGAAGAAATGGCAGGTCATGCCGCGCGAAAGACATCCGGCCGATGAGAAGCATGCATTGGCTTTCGAATTTGTTGATTACCGAAGACTTTGACTGCATGTAGGGGCGCCCCTATGGATTAAACCCGCGCCGCCTGTATTTCCTGCACCCGTCCCGTGACTTGATGCAAACGAAGTTCCGGCCCCAGTTCCAGCGCAGTCAGACGGCCGCCCCAGACGGCGCCGGTATCGATGCCGTAAACACCCAGCCCCATGAACAAGCCAAGCGTGGACCAGTGGCCGAAGATCAGCGGCAGTTCGCGAGCTGCATGGCCGGGGACCTCGAACCAGGGATAGCTTCCGGGTTTCTGGGTGCCCGGACGGCCTTTGTCTTCAAACACGATTCGACCGGACGGCGTGCAATAGCGCAAACGCGTGAATACATTGATGATCGCACGATCACGATCGGGGCCGGTCAATTTGGGTGACCAGACAGGTTTGTCGCCGTACATGTTTTTGAAAATTTTGCGGTAACCGTCACTGTGCAGGCGCGATTCGACTTCGCGCGCACGCGCTTCGGCAATACCGAGAGTCCATTTCGGCGCTATGCCGGCATGCACCATCGCAAAGCCAAGCGTGCGATCAACATGCAAAAGTTTTTGCATGCGCAGCCAGTTGATCAGCATATCCTTGTCGTCTGCAAACAAAACACGTTGCAAATCGGGATTGACCTTGCGCTGATCTTCCTCGCGGCGCTGCGCAATCGATAGCAGGGACAAATCATGATTGCCAAGGACAATCGTGCTGTGGATTTTCAGGGAATGGATCAGACGCAGCGTTTCAAGCGATTGTCCGCCGCGATTGACCAGGTCGCCGCAAAACCAGAGCCGGTCTTTTGAAGGATCGAACTTGATCCGCTCGAGCAGACGCGACAGTGCGTCGTAGCAGCCCTGAACATCACCGATGGCATAAGTTGCCATTAGTGCAAAGTCCTGGGTATGGAGAGCGTGAACGGCGCGATCGCAGCATCGAACTGCAAACCATCATCGCCCTGCATCTGATAACTGCCGCGCATCGTGCCAAGCGCAGTTTCCAGCACGGCACCCGAGGTGTATTCGAAAGACTCGCCGGGACGTAAATGCGGCTGTTCACCGACAACACCTTCGCCGCTCACTTCCTGCACTTTGCCTTGCTCGTCGGTGATTACCCAATGACGGCTAATCAGCTGGGCGGGAACCTGGCCCTGGTTTTCGATGCGGATCGTGTAGGCAAAGACATAGCGGGAGCGTTCTGGCTCGGACTGCTCATCCAGAAATCGTGTTTTAACGGTAATGGCGATTTGGTGCTTTGCGGTCATGACCGTAGTTTACGTGGTCGCGGACGATTTTGAAGCCAAAAAGTTGGCCAATTTGATGAAGTCGGCAACTGGCAATTGTTCTGCGCGCGCATCCGGACGTAAACCGACCGCTTCAATGTCTTCGGCGGTACAAAGCGCTTGCATGGCATTGCGGATGGTTTTACGTCGTTGCCCGAAAGCATCGCGAACCAGATTTTCGAATAAAACAGGATCCTGGATCAGGATTTTATCGCTCGCCAACGGCACCAGACGCACGACGGCAGAATCCACTTTCGGCGGCGGGCGAAATGCATGTGGCGGCACCATGAACAATGGCGTCACTTCACAGCGCGCCTGCAGCATGACAGTCAGACGGCCGTAAACTTTGCTACCAGGTTCGGCAGCCATGCGGTCGATGACTTCCTTTTGCAGCATGAAATGCATGTCGCGAACCGCAGGTGCATGTTCGAGTACGTGGAATAGAATCGGTGTCGAAATGTTGTAAGGCAAGTTACCGACCAGGCGAATTGCCGGACGGTCGGCAGCCAGCTTGGTGAAATCGACTTTCAAAACGTCCTTGTGGATGATCGTGAGCTCGCCGATGCCTTCGGCCGATTCCATCAGCGGGGTAATCAAATCACGATCGAATTCGATGACTGTCAGGGAACCGTGTTTTTTCAGGATCGGAAAGGTAATGGCGCCCTGGCCCGGACCAATTTCCACGATGAAGTCTTCCGGGGCAGGTTTAAGCGCCATCACGATTTTATCGATGATGTCCCGGTCAACGAGAAAGTGCTGGCCGAGATTTTTTTTCGGTGGATCCTTGAACAATTTCATTTCGCATTCCGGGAGTTGGCCAGCTGCGTGCATTGTGTCACGGCAGCCAACAGGCTGGAGGCATCGGCAATGCCCTTGCCGGCGATTTCCAGCGCGGTGCCATGATCCACCGCGACCCGAGGGTAGGGCAGCCCGAGCGTGATATTGACCGCATGTTCAAAGCCGGCATGTTTCAAGACCGGAAGTCCCTGGTCGTGATACATCGCCAGCACGGCATCGAACTGACTCAGTTTTCCAGGAAGAAAGGCCGTGTCGGCTGGTAACGGGCCGATCAAGGGCATGCCTGATTCGCGGAGTTGTTGCAGGCAGGGTTCGATGATTTCAATTTCTTCACGACCGAGAATTCCGTTTTCGCCGGCATGCGGATTCAGGCCGAGAACGGCAATGCGTGGATTTGCGATGGCGAATTGGGTTTGCAGACTGCGATGCAATATTGCCAGGGTGTTTTTCAGACCCGCCACCGTGATGGCATCGGGAACCTCGCGCAAGGCAAGATGGGTCGTCGCCAGTGCAACCCGCATTTGCGGATTTGCCAGCATCATCACCACATCGCAATGAGAGTAATCGGCCAGTAATTCCGTCGTACCGGTGTAGGCAATTCCGCCGGCATTGATGCTGGCTTTATTGACCGGCCCGGTCACCATTCCCTGGAATTCGTTATCCAGGCAACCCTGTGCTGCCCGCAATAAAGTATCGATGACAAAACTTGCATTGGCAGGATTGGCATTGCCGAAAACCGTCGCCGCTTTTTGCCGGAAGGGAAGAATCGCCAGTTCGCCTTTTTCGGCTTTTTGATCGGCTGCAATCAAACGCAGCGGAAGCTTCAATGCTTCCGCTGCCAGACAAAGTGTATCGGGGTCGGCGATGGCGATCAGGTGTGCCGAGTGGGATTGCTGCGCAATGCGAACACAGCACTCGGGACCGATGCCAGCCGGCTCGCCTGCAACGAGAGCCAGGCGTGTACTCATCGACCTCAACTGCCGCCGATGCGTGACTCGATGTAGGCATCGTTACGCAGTTGACGCAGGAAGCGCTCGTATTCTTCTTCGGATTTGCGCTGCGCGATGATTTGGCGTGCCTGGTTGCGACGATTCTCGTCGGTCATGTCCTGGGTACGAGTGCCCAGTCGTTTGACGAAATGCCAACCCACGTCACTCAGGAAGACGTCGGAAACTTCACCGTCTTTCAATGCTTCAAGCTTGCTGGCAATTCCCTGGCCCCATTGGCTTAATTCAAACCAGCCCATGTCGCCGCCCTTGCTGGCATTCATTTCTTCGGTCGAGTTTTCCTTGGCAAGTTTGCCGAAATCTTCACCGGCAACAATTCGCGCACGCAGATCTTCGGCTTTTTGACGGGCAGCTTCGCTGCTTTCTCCGGGCTTGACCGGAATCATCATGCCGAGTGCATGGTATTGGGTAGCCATCTGTTTTTGCTGTTCACGGGTTTCAATCAACTTGATTAATTGATAACCGCTTGGTCCGCGCACCGGGTTGGTGACGTCACCGGGCTTCATCGAACGAATCATGTTGACGAAGGCAGGTGGGATGGAATCGACGGTACGCCAGCCGATTTCGCCACCTTCCAGGGCATTCTGGGAATCCGAGAAGCGGATCGCAGCCGAACTGAAATCCATTTCGCCCTTGTCAATCAAAGCCTTGATGCCGGAAATTTTTTCCTGTGCTTTCGCCAGTTGCTCCGGAGTTGCACCATCGGGCAAGGCCACCAGGATGTTGGCAAGACGGATTTCAGGGCCACCGACTTCGCGTACCGACAGCAATTGGTCGATTTCCGTATCCGATACCTGTACGCGGCTTTGCACATAGCTTTGGCGCATGCGTTGCACGGTAATTTCGTCTTTCAGGTTGTTGCGGAATTCTTCATAGCTCAGGCCCTCGCTGGTAATCTGGGTACGAAGCTGGTCGAGCGTAAGCTTGTTTTGATTGGCGATATTCTGGATCGCCTGGTTGATTTCATTGTCGGAAATGCGGACACCGCTGTTTTTCGCACGCTCAACCTGCAGACGCAGCAGCACAAGGCGTTCAAGCACCTGTTTGCGAAGCACGTCTTCAGGCGGCAGTTGTCCCGGTTGTTTGGCGTATTGGGCCTTGATGTTTTGAACGGCACGTTCCACTTCGCTGTTCAGAATGACGTCTTCGTCCACCACGGCAGCAATACCGTCAACACTGGCGACGGGTTGGTCCTGTGCCTGAATGGCGTTGCTGGTAAAACCGACAAACATGGCCAATAACAAACCGGAAAACTTCTGTTTCATGTGTTTCAAACTCCGTCAGCGTTGCATGCACGGGTACGAGCCGGCTACAAACAATTAATTCATGATTGATTTTATTGGGAATAACCTAGGATAGCATTATCCAGCAGGGCCTCAGTGTCGCGACCGAAGCTACCCAAGCCGTTCAATTCGAGTTCGACATAGAGGCCAAAGTTCGATTTGTCGGCAAAACTGCGTATGTATTCGCGGCCAATAACCCGCAGTGCCACGCAACAGCTCTTCCATTCCACTCCCAGCAACCTTTCCAGATTCGGCGAGTCACCCTGGAATGAATAATTCCAGCGGCCGATCAGGTTCCAGTCTTTCTTCACGGGAATCCTGAAACTGACATCGCTTTGCGAAATGGAGTTGCGACGGTAACGGTAGGCCGCGTTGAAAAGACCGCCATTGGCCCAGCGAACCTGGGTCCGGGCGCCGGTCAGCAGGTTTTGCAGACTGTCGGGATCCCATTGTTCACTGACGCCGATATTCCAGTTGTCGGACAAGGTCCAGTCGAGCTGTGCGACCCAGGCCGAACCGCTGCTGGACAGGGGTGGGCCGCCTAAATTGACCCTTGGAGTATCGAAATACGTGATCCGGCCAAGGCTGGCACTCAGACGCTCGCGACCGGTTGCCTGCTCATAAAAGCGGGTGGTCAGGGCAATGGTGGCCTGGTTGGCATCGCTTTGACGGTCGGCGCCGCCGAAGCTATTGGTGCGGAACAGGGCAGGCCAATCGAAAGTCAGTTCCCGGCTATCAAAAATAGGAAAGAAATCCTGATTCTTATAGGGTACATACAGGTAATAAAGACGGGGCTCGAATGTCTGCAGATAGCCTTCCGAACCCCATTTCATGTCGCGCTCAAACACCATGCCGGCATCGAGACTGACAATCGGCAGGCTGCGTTGCGGAGAGGTATCGGTGCCGCCGAGTGGCAGCAGGGAGGTATCTACATCACTGTACTGGGTGAAGCGCCATGCCAGCTCCGGCGTGAAATACCAGGAAGGGCCCGACAATGGCATGCGGATAAATGGCTGGAGATCAACGCGGGTACCGCCTACGCTGCCGCCAAGATCCAGATCTCTTTCATACCGGACCAGCTCGGAATTGATGCCGAACTCGAACTGGGAGTTAAGTGGGTTGGTCCAGCTCGCCTGAATACGTGGCAGGCGATGGAACGGTGAATTGGTGTCGTTGAAACCCGGGTTGATGCTGGCCAATTGCCAGTACTGCACACTCGCACTGGCAGACCAGTTTCGGCCACGTCCGTAAATGCCGGCGTCACTCCCCAGGAAGGAAATGGAGGTGGCATTGAGCGATTGTCCGAAATCCGAATAATAAGCGCGGTCACTGACCGTGTTCAGATCTGCCGAGGCATACCAGTTGGCATTGATGCCGGTGAAATGGTCAAACTGGATAAGGCCACGGTCCCTGCCAGTAAGGTCGTCATTGGGTAGCCAGGTGGTATCCAGCCTGCCGTGTGAGCGATCCGTCAGGTAGCGGAATTCACTGCCGAGCATCAGGCCTCGTTCCGATAACCAGCGTGGCGTGAAGGTCGCATCGTAGTTCGGGGCAATATTCCAGTAAATCGGTACCTGTAAATCGAAACCATTGCGCTGGTCATTGCCGATCGTTGGCGACAACACACCGCTACGGCGCTTATCGTCGGTCGGAAAACTGATGTATGGCAACCAGAGAACAGGTACGCCGCCAAGACGCAGGGTCGCATTGGTCGCCGTGCCACGTGCCGTTTTCTGGTCAACTGAAATGTGGTTTGCTGAAAACTCCCATTGCCGCTGGCCGGGCGGGCACGTGGAATAGGTCGCGGCTTCGAGTTCGCCGGTATCCGCCATCATGGTGGCCTGTTCTGCGGTACCGTTGCCCAGATTATTGCTGAACTGGTATTGCACGCCTTCCAGGCTCATTGAATCTTTTTTCTGGTCGCCGCTCGCCTGCTTCGCCGTCAACCTGACGCTGCGGTCCTGATATCGAACCGAACCTTCAGTCACGAATTGCTCGTTTTCGTGGGTATAGGTCAATTTGTCGGTATTCATCCATTGGTCGGATCGCTGCAGCAGGACATTGCCTTCGAACACCGTTACCTTTTCCTTTTCGAGATTCATGCTGTCGGCTTGAATATCGGTCGCCGTTTGTTCACGGGTTTCATTGGAAACGGGATTGGTGTTAAACACCGGCAGCGTCTCGGGGCTGACGCAGTAATTCCAGTTTTGCGGGGCTTCCTGGGCAACAACGGCCTGGGAAATGGCAAAACACAGGGGCAGTAAACGCAGAACAGGACGGGACACAGGCAAATCCTGAAAACCAAGATGGGGTGTATTCTAGCCGTTATTGGCGAAACCCCATAGGAGCTTGCAGTGAGTCAAAAAATCGAGAAAACCGATGCCGAATGGAAGGCCGAGTTGAGCCCCGAACAATACGCCATCTGCCGGTGCTCGGAGACTGAGCGCGCCTTCACCGGCAAGTATTGGGACCATCATGCACAGGGCACCTATTTGTGTGCGGCCTGCAAGGCCGAGCTGTTCAGTTCAGAGAGTAAATATGATTCCGGCAGCGGCTGGCCCAGTTATTACAAGCCCATCGAAAAATCGGCGGTTGCCGAGGGCCTGGATGCGAGTCATGGCATGCAGCGTATCGAGGTCAAATGCGCCCATTGCGATTCCCATTTGGGGCATCTGTTTCCCGATGGCCCGGCACCCACCGGCTTGCGTTATTGCATCAATTCAGCTGCGCTGGATTTCAAGAGCGAGTAGGAGGGCCTTCTAGGCCCGGCCCGCGATCAGACCACGCAGATGCGCGACACTGCATTCGCGCAGAGCCGTCAGACTGTAGCCACCTTCAAGCATCGAAATAATCCGGCCCTGAGAGTGTTGTCCGGCGATTTTTGCCAGTTCGCGGCTTAGCCAGAAATAGTCCTCGGCCTGCAAGTTCAAATCCGCAAGCGGGTCCAGACGATGGGCATCGAAACCGGCTGAAATCAGGATGATCTCCGGTTGATAGGCGATCAATTCCGGCAGGAATTTTTGCTGCCAGACGGCACGGAAATCTGCACTTCCGCTACCTGGCAACAGCAGCGCATTGCTCAGCCGATGCGGAATGTTTTCATTCGACGATCCGGTATTCGGATAAATGCCCGCTTCGTGCGTGCTGAGGTAAAAAACACGTGCTTCATCCTTGAAAATATCCGCCGTCCCGTTGCCGTGATGCACATCGAAATCCACGATGGCGATCCGTTTCAGCCGATGTTCGGCGATCAGGTGTTCCGCACAGACCGCGATACTGTTGAACAGGCAGAAACCCATTGCGGTGTCGCGTGTTGCATGATGGCCCGGTGGTCTTACGGCACAAAATGCCTGAGTGATACTGCCGCTCATAACCGCATCGGCGGCGGCGATGCCGGCACCGGCGGCATGCAGGGCGGCTGATTTTGATGTGGGCGACATCACGGTGTCGGGATCAATCTGGAAACTGTCTGTTATTTCCGTATCAAGAATTTTTTCGATCAGTTCGCGGCTGTGCGCACGCTGTAATTGATATCGTTCCGCGACTGGTGCCTCGCGCCATTCAATCTCGGGCAATGCGCTGTGTAGTGCCTGGATGACCGAATAAAGGCGTGCCGCACATTCGGGGTGCCCGGTACCGGGGTCGTGTGCCAGACAGTCGGGATGCGTATAAACACGCATCATTCAACCTTTTCGGCGCTGATGATTCCAGAGTACTTCGCCGTGTCCACTGGCACGTGCAAGCACGCGTGCGAGTACAAACAGCAAGTCCGACAGGCGATTGAGATAACGAATGGCTTCGGGTCGCACGGCATCATGGTGCGAAAGCGTCACGGTTTCGCGTTCGGCGCGACGGGTAATCGTGCGGGCCAGATGGCAATGTGCGGCGGCCATGCCACCGCCGGGAAGAATGAAATCTTTCAATGCCGGCAAATCGGCATTGAATTTATCGAGCGTATTTTCCAGATGCGTTATGTCTTCATCGAAAATGGCCGAATGACCGGGAATGCAAAGCTCGCCGCCCAGATCGAACATGTGATGCTGCACCGATACCAGGATTTCGCGTACGTCATCCGGAATGTCGCAGGCCAGAATCAGGCCGATGGCGCTATTGGCTTCGTCAACGGTGCCGTAGGCAGACACCCGGGCCGAGTCTTTGGAAACACGGGTGCCATCCCCGAGACCGGTCGAGCCATCGTCACCGGTCTTGGTATAGATTTTCGAAAGACGGTTGCCCATAAAGACTTATACCGTTTGTATTTTCAGCACTGGCAGGCGTGAGCGCAAATATGCGAAACCGCCGAACAGAACCAGACTGTAGGTTGCCACGCCGGCGAGTTGCCAATGGAAGAACGGAATGCCGGCGATATAGCAGGCCAACAAGCCGTCCGCAGTCATCGGATACATGCTGCCTTCCGTCCAGACCGCAAAATTGGTAATCAGGAAGAACAGCGTTGCGCTAACAAGGCCGAAACTGGCAACGCGCAAGGTGCTTACCTTGCCGCGTAAACCGAAACCGATCAGTGAAATCAGCACGATCGTTCCGTAGATCACCGGCATGCCGCTATGAAAGCCCAGGAAATAATCCGCCAGTAACATCGCCAATAATGGCATCGCAACGCTCAACCAGCGGTTTGCGAAATACGCACTTCCGAACAATGCCATCGACTCGATCGGTGAAAAATTGAATGGAACGGGCGGATGAGGCAATAGGCGACACAAGGCCGCCGCGATAATCAGCAACGCGATTACCAGGGGACCAGGGGCGATGGAGGAGTTTTGGTTCGTAGACATGGGGAATCCGTAGCGGGCTAGCATCAAGAAGAATAGGATACCCCAAGCGGCCGAACTCTGGCTAAAGATTGATGTGATGACATGCATGATATTTTGATTCTGGGCGGCGGACTGGTCGGCAATAGCCTGGCCTGTGCACTTGACAATAGCGGGTTGAAGGTGGGCTTGGTCGAAGCCAGCATGCCTGCCATCGGGGCGCCGGGCTTCAACGAGCGCAAACTGGCCTTGTCTGCGGCCAGCCTGATGGCCTTGCAACACCTGTCTGTCGCGCAGAAATTTGCCAATGGCTTCAGCGCCATTCGTCGCATTCATATCAGCCGCGTCGGCGATTTCGGTTGTGTTGATATTCTGGCCAAAGATTATGATCGCGAATATTTCGGCGGCGTGGTTCTTGCGCGGGATTTGGGCGTGGCGCTTGAAACCCGAGTGGCGGAATTGAAAAATCTGACGCTTTACCGTCCTGCGAAAGTCTTGCAGGTAGAACCGCATCCAGCTTCGCCGAGCGTGTTGATTGAGTGTGAGGGTAAACAGCAACGTCTTTCGGCGAAAATGATTGTCGGCGCCGACGGCACCCGTTCGATGGTACGTGCTGCGCTGAATATTGAGACGCTGGATTTTGATTATCGACAGCATTTATTCGTTTGCACTCTGCAGACCGATCAAGTATCCGAAGGAACTGCATTTGAGCGGTTTTCATCGCAAGGCCCGGTCGCGTTGCTGCCGATGCCGGGTGGCCAATATGGAGCCATTTGCGGCGTTGCCAGCGACGAAGTCTCGCAGGTCGAAGCGATGAACGATGTTCAATACGGAGATTATTTCCAGCAGCGTTTCGGCTGGCGTGCGGGCCGCATCAAGAAAGTGGGTGCGCGAACGCATTACCCTTTGAACAAAGTCGTCGCGAAAGAGATTGTCGGACCGGGCTGCATCCTGATGGGTAATGCCGCACAGACGATTCATCCGATCGGTGCGCAGGGTTTTAACCTGGGACTGCGGGATGCCTTGAGTTTCGTCGAGTGTCTGCAAGAGCATGATCTGCAAAGTACCGGTTTGTTGTCGGGCTACAAGGAAAGCAGGCGCGAAGATCGAGAGCAAACCATCGCCATGAGCGATGGTCTTGCCCGTTTTACTTCGCAGCAAGGTACGCTGGCCAGCGCGATGCGCTCGCTGGGTTTCATGGGGCTTGGAATCAACAGGGATTTGCAAATGCCGATCATCAATGGCGCCATGGGTTTTCGCGGAAAAATTCCGATGCTGGTTCGGGGGTATCAATGAAATCGTTCGATATCGCCGTCGTTGGCGCGGGAATCGTCGGCGGCTGCGCCGCCCTCTCATTGGCGCGCGCCGGTTATCGCGTTGCCTTGATCGAAGCCCATGAACCCAAGCCATGGTCCGAATCATCACCTGATTTAAGAGTTGTTGCACTGGCGCCGGACAATCAGAAATTGCTGGAGGCTTGCGGTGTCTGGCACACGATTGCAAATCGCCGCATTCAGCCTTATTCCGATATGCGGGTCTGGGATGCCGCTGCCGGCAACGAGCTGCATTTGTCGGCAGCACAGCATGCAAAGCAGTTTCTGGGTTTCATCGTTGAAAACAATAATATTGCCGATGCCCTGTGGCAGGCGATCAAGCATGAAAATCGCATCTCGTGCTTTTGCCCGGAAAAACTGGAAAGCATCAGCCAGGAAAATGGCGTCACTCTGACTCTGGAAAGTGGTGTGGCGATAAAATCCGGCCTTGTACTGGGTGCCGATGGCGCAAGTTCGAAAGTGCGTGAATTGCTTGGTTTGAAAATCGACAGGAAAGATTACGGCCAGCGCGGATTGGTGGCATACGTAAAAACGGAACTGGCGCACGAAAATACTGCATGGCAAAGATTTCTGCCCACCGGGCCACTGGCTTTTCTGCCTTTCAACGATGGACGTTGCTCCATCGTGTGGACTTTGCCCAACGAAGAAGCCGAACGGCTTCTGCATTGCGACGAGGAAACTTTCTGTCGCGAACTTGCGCGTGCATTTGATGGACGCCTGGGGAAAGTGGTCGAAGTCTCGAAACGTGCGGCGTTTCCATTGCAGAGACAATTATCGAGCGAGATGTTGATCGGGCATATTGCACTGATTGGCGATGCTGCCCATGCAGTACATCCTCTTGCCGGCCAGGGAGTGAATCTCGGTTTGCGAGATGTTTCTTCATTACTGGATTTATTGGGCGAAATGAAAAAAACCTCGGAAAATCCGGCGCAGAAAAACGAATCGCCTGTCTCTCGACATAAGCTGGAACGTTGGTCCCGCAAGCGTCTCAGCGAAAATGCCGTGGCTGCCTATTCCTTCGAAACCATCAATCGCGCGTTTTCGAATGACGACGTATTGCCCACGCTTTTGCGTGGTCATGCCTTCGGCATCGCCAACGCAATTTCACCCATAAGAAATTTTTTATTAAGGCAAGCCACCGGTCGGTAAGCTGCCTGACCGGCATTTTCCTGCAAATAAATTTGCATTCGCAGCATTGCATGCATCATCCGATCAATGATGCAAAACGCAAGATGCAACATCTTGTCACGAAACGATTCTGCGCATGCATTGCATGCATACTCGCCTGCGGGTTCGATGGTGTTGCGTCGAGACGATAATTTTTCGTTCCTGTCCACGCCGGACTGGAATACGCATCATTATTTACAGGGAGTGTATGAGATGTCGCCAATTTTCAAACCCGTACTACTGATTTCGGTTGTCGTGCTTGCCGCTTTCGCGCAACCGGCCGACGCACGTCGCGCATATGCGTATGTCGCCAATTACAGCTCGAATACAATATCGGTTATCGACACTACCAGTGATACGGTCGTGTCCACGATTCCCGTTGCTTCCGGTCCGTTGGCTGTCGCCGGCATTCCCTCGGGAACGCAGATTTATGTCGCAAACTTCAATTCAAATACGGTGTCGGTGATCGCGGTTTCCGACAATAGTCTGATTGCCACGATTCCAGTGGGCAGTAATCCCGAGTACATCGCCATCAATCCGGCCGGCACCATGGTTTATGCCACGAATCGTTACAGCGATAGCATGTCGGTGGTCGATGTTGCGACCAATACGGTGATCGCGACGGTGCCCATGAGTTCGCAACCGGTGGGAGTCGTGGTCAACCCGACCGGAACCCGGGCGTATGTCGCGCACAATTCCGTCGGGCGCATTGTTGCCGTCGTCGATACGGCCACCAATACGGTGATTGCCAATGTCCCGATGGGTGGCGGCTCCTACTATCCGTTTGGTCTCGATATCAATCCCAGCGGTACGCGTTTGTATGTTACGAACGAGTCCTCGATCCGGGTGATCGATACCGCTACCAATGCCATTATCGCTACCGTTCCGGTGGGCGTTGCACCTAGCGGTGTCGCCGTCAGCCCGGATGGCAGCCGCGTTTACGTGACCAGCTACGGCAACGACAATGTCGCCGTGATCAATGCACTCACCAATACGCTGATTACCAATGTGACGGTGGGTGACCAGCCATGGGGTATCGCGGTCAATCCCGACAATGGTTATGTGTATGCCGCCAACAGCAACAGCGATTCCGTATCGGTCATCAACCCTGCGACCAATACCGTATCGACCACGATCCCGGTGGGTGATTTTCCGATCAGTTTCGGTAAATTCGTTGTCCAGGTACCGGAATCCAATCTGGCAATCCGTACTCGCGGACCCAGCAGCGTCGCTGTCAAGAATGTTGCCCGCGTGAATGTGGTCGTTGATAACTACGGTCCTGATGCCGCATCGAATGCCGTCGTGGCCATCAATACAAACGGGCCTGCCAGCGCATTCAAAATTACGGCGGCAGCCAATTGGGTGTGTGCGCTGGATACCGAGAACGCAGCAACCGCAAACTTCCTGTGTGCAGCCAATAGCAATCTTGCTGTCGGCGATCGTCCGGAATTCGTATTAAGCTTTACGGCTCCCGTTTCGATGTCCGCAGCTACCTTGAATGTCAGCGTAGGTATTTCATCGGATTCGTCGGACACGAAGCTGGATAACAATAGCGGCAATCAATCGATCTACATCACGGCAACGCGCTATATTCAGCCAGTCCGGACCCCCGCATCAGTATCTACCAGGCAGGCACCCGCATCGGGCAGCAAGTATTGAACGGATTACCTCCAAAATAAAAAGCGATGCACGAAAGTGCATCGCTTTTTCATTTTCCGCCCGGCCGTTGAGTTTGATCTTCTGTCAGATGACAGTCGCAAAAACCGTGATTTCCTCGCGATCGTGATAAAGCTGTTTCGCATGCATATGCAATGCCTTGCCGGATTGCTGTTCAAATTCATCCAGGCACAGCCGGGTTTCTTCCCAACGTTTTTTCATTGGCAGTTTCAGATTGAAAATGGCGTGCTTGCACCAGCCATTGGCAAACCATTCCGCCATGCGATGCGCGACCTTGCGCGGCGATTCCACCATGTCGCATACCATCCATTCGAGTTTTCTCGGCGGTTGCCATTGAAAACCGTCGGCACGAATGTGGTTGATCAGGCCCGTCGCCATTGCCGTCTCTGACATCGGACCGTTATCGATCGAAGACACGTGCAGGCCATGCTTGGTGAGTATCCAGCTCCAGCCACCGGGTGCGGCGCCGAGATCGGCGGCATGCATTCCGGGCTTGAGAATTTTTGCGCGTTCTTCGTCGCTCATGAAAATCATCAACGCTTCATCGAGTTTCAATGCCGAACGGCTGGGTGCATTCGCCTGTGCACGCAAACGCGGCACGCCGAGCGGAAACGGTGAACTGTCTTTCGGATCCGAACTCGCAAGCAGGGCATGGGTTCCGGCCAGAAAGAAAACATGCAGGCGCGGCAAACGCGCATCTTCCTTGTCGCTCAACAAGCCGCGTTTGCGAAGCGCCGGGCGTAGTGCGTTGGTGAATGCGCGTGCCAAGCCGGAAAGCGGTTTGCCTTCGTCGGAGTCGGGGTGCTCGACCAGGATGTCGCCGAAGCGTCCGCGCCCGGCAATCAATTCAAGCATCGGCGTTACGCGGTCGGTCGGATTCAGGTCTTTCAGTTCGGCGAAAAGTTCGAGTTTTTGGCGGGCAAACACGATGTCGTGATAACGCACGCTTCTCGACAAGGCCGCCGCGTCTTCGCAAACATAAGTGACATAACCGCTATTGCGTTCGGTTTTGGCATAGCCGTGAAAACCGGCATTTGCCGCGCGCTCGGATAATTCGGCGGCAAGATCCGGCTCAAAGCCCTGGCGGCAGTAGCAAAGCAAACCATTCATTTTTTAATTCTTGTAAAAAGGGATACATCAGGGATGAAACGGTTTGCTAATAGACGAGTCCGCTCTCGCCATACTCTTTCAGTACGGCGCATGCTTCATCGCGCAGAATGTCGGTATGCACTTCGATGCCGCGTTTCACCAGCTCGCCTTTCCAGTCGTTTGGCAACGGACCTTCATCGAAGCCGGCAAGTGTTTGCACATCGTCGGCTCGCGCAGCAATCAGGAGTTCATCGATGCCGGCCCAGATCAGTGCGCCGTAACACATGGAGCAAGGCTGCGCCGAGGTGGCGAGCGTGATGCGGTCGCCGCCATCGTTCAAACGAAATTTCTGCAGTCGTTGTTGCGTCGTCGCCAGCGCCATCACTTCGGCATGCGCTGCCGAACAGTTGTGCGGCACTACGCGGTTTACGCCGATGCCGAGCAAGCGACCTGCCTGATTAAATACTGCCGCGCCAAACGGGCCGCCACTTTGCCGGCTCACATTGAGCTGTGACAAGCGCACGGCAAGCGCAATACGGCTTTCGGCGGTTTCGTAAACGGCATCGGCATCGACCTGATCATGAATCCAGGGCGGCAGGGTCAAATGAAGTTGGGCATAGAGCATTACTGGAGTTTTTCCTCGGCACCCGTGCCTGTACCAGGACCCGGGACGCCTTCGCATTTGTTATTCGTGCAGGTGCAACTGCTGATGCTGGGAAAGCCGCAAATGCCTGACATGCCGCTTTTGCCGCATTCCGCTTTTACCGCTTCCGGGAAAGTCTCGCTGTCCTTGTTGACGCAGGCAGGGCGATAACCGCAGCAACTGCCGACATCCTTGATCTTGCAATCGCTATTGCTTTTGCAATTGAAATCCACTTCGCCGGGTTTTACCGCCGTCGCTTTTTCCTCGATGGCCATATCCGGTGTTTGCGCCGCGTTCTTTTGCTCGGCGCTCATCGCCGGTGGCGGTTCGGCGGACTTGATATCCACGGCATTTTTCGGCGCAGTGCAAGCGGCGAGAAGCATTAATGTGGCCAGCCAGAATACGCGCATATCAGACTCCTTTTGCCCAGACATCCCGCAGCGTAACGGTACGGTTGAATACCGGTTTGCCTGCAGAATGATCAAGGCGGTCAGTGACGAAATAACCCAGACGTTCGAACTGTATATTGGTCTCGGCCGGAAGCGACGCGGCGGCAGGTTCGACATAGGCTTTCACGATACGCACCGAATCCGGGTTCAGATAATCGCGATAGGTTTTGCCATCGCTATCGTCATCTGGATTGGCCACCGTGAACAAGCGGTCGTAAAGGCGCACTTCTGCTTCAACGCCGTGTTTGGCGCTGACCCAGTGAATGGTTCCTTTCACCTTGCGTTCCGAACCGGGCAGGCCAGGGCGTGAATCGAGATCCAGCTCGCCGTGCAATTGGACAATATCATCACCGTTTTTGATCACGTCGATACATTTCACGATACCGACTCCGCGCAATCGCACTTCGCCACCCGGTACCAAGCGGTGAAAACCTTTCGGCGGCACTTCCATGAAGTCGTCGCGTTCAATCCAGACTTCGCGCGACAAAGGCACTTCGCGTTTGCCGGCGCTTTCGTCTTTCGGGTGATTCGAGAAATGCAGGGTGTCGGAAAAATCTTCCGGCAGGTTCTTGATCACGAGCTTGATCGGATCGATCACGGCCAGGCGACGCTGACCCTTGGCGTCGAGATCTTCGCGCACGCAGCCTTCAAGTACCGAAAAATCGATCAGCGAATTTTGTTTGCTGATGCCGATCCGGTCTGCGAATAAACGCATGGAGGCCGGCGTGTAGCCTCGACGACGCAGCCCGCACAAGGTCGGCATGCGCGGATCATCCCAGCCTTTGACCAGGCCATCGGTCACCAAGGCCATCAACTTGCGTTTGCTCATCACGGTGAAATTGATGTTCAGGCGCGAGAATTCGATTTGCCGCGGCTTGCTGACATCGGTTTTGAAACCACGGTCCACGAGGTTTTGCCAAAGTGGCGCATGTCCGGCCAAATCGATGTTGTCGATGCACCAGTCGTACAGCGGGCGATGATCTTCGAATTCCAGCGTACAAAGGGAATGCGTAATGCCTTCAAGTGCATCGGAAATGCAGTGCGCATAGTCATACATCGGATAGATGCACCAGGCGTCGCCGGTATTTTGATGCGAGACATGACGGATGCGATAAATCGCCGGATCGCGCAAATTAATATTGCCGCTGCCCATGTCGATTTTTGCACGAAGCGTGCGAGCGCCGTCTTCAAACTCGCCGGCGCGCATGCGGCGAAACAGGTCGAGATTTTCTTCAGCGCTGCGATCGCGGTAGGGCGAATTTTTTCCAGGTTCGTTCAAATTGCCACGGTACTCGCGGACTTGTTCGGCATTCAAATCGCAGACAAACGCCTTGCCGTCCCGGATCAGTTTTTCGGCACACAGATAAAAGGTTTCGAAATAATCGGAGGCATGGCGCAATTCGGCCCAATCGAAACCCAGCCATTTCACGTCGGACTGAATCGACTCGACGTACTCGATATCTTCCTTGCTCGGGTTGGTATCGTCGAAACGCAGGTTCACCCTGCCACCGAATTCGGCACCCACGCCGAAGTTTAGGCAAATCGCTTTCGCGTGCCCGATATGGAGATAGCCGTTAGGCTCTGGCGGGAAACGCGTGCGAATCTGACGATGCTTCCCAGAGGCCAGGTCATCTCGGATGATTTGACGGATGAAATCGGTTTTTTCTGGAGTGGTATCGGCGATGTGGCTAACGTCGTGATTCATGGGGCTCGTATTCATTGAGTATCAATATCCGGCTATTTTAGCCTTTGCGTGGGGTCCGGCGGGTGATTTGTCGGCAATTGACATGACTCGGGCCGCGGGTCTTTTGATTCTGGCGGGTTTTGCGGCACACTTGCCGGATTGAGGGAGACATAATCGTGCACAAAGCTCGAACTTTCATTTGCGCGCTGCTGCTGGCTGGATTGTCCGCGGGAGGGGTGGTATCTGCCCAGACTGCAGAGCCGGATGTCTCTCCGGATCAGGACCCCGGGAAAATCGGTTTGGAATTGAGTCTCGGCGTCAGCCCTGCCGATATACGGCTCGAAGACATCGTGTCGGGCATGGAGCAGGTAAGCCTGAGTCCGATCGTTACCGATGACTTCTCCATTCTCGGGCGTGCGCGTGAAAAACAATGGCTAAGGATGAAACTGGTTTTGCCTGCGAAGCCTGAGCCGATGGCGCTGAGTTTTGATCGGCAAGGTGTCAGGTCGGTCACCTTGTATGAAGTTGACAAGAGTGGCAAGAAAACGTCCGTGATCCCCTTGCAGTCGAGCCGGACACCGCATCTTGAAAATACCCGCGGGCAATGGCCCACCCGGATCGTGTTCATGCTGCCACCGGCATTGGGTAACGGTGCTGTTCTATATGCCGAGATCGAATCTCTGGGCTATGTGCATCTCTCGCCGACCTTGATGACTTCGGTAGCACAAGACCAGTTGTCTTCGGGCGACGATTCGTTTTTCAGTTTTCTGTATCTAAGCGCGCTGGCGCTGATCTGTCTGGCCATGTTTCGGCAACTCAGGGTGGCGGAATCGCAGGCGATTCTTATCAGCCTGACTTTGTTGATCGGCATATTCGGATTTTTCGGCTACAACACGCACCTGCCACTATTCCTGAAAACGGAATTCATCAATAAGCCTTCGCTTCCCTACGCGCTGTTGATCATGGCTGCTGCACCATTCCTGTCGGCTACCAATTATTTCTCCGGTTTTCATGCACGCTGGCCTGAGGGGGCAATGTGGGTAACGAGACTGGCGCTCGGCACACTGGTATTTGCCATCGTTATCGCCATGACCAATCTGTTCACTGTGGCAAATCTGCAGCTGATGACTGCCAGTATCTGGACTGTCTGCATCGGCGTGGCGATGTGCATATATCTATTCGATGTTCGTTCGAGTCGCTGGTCGGCGTTGATGACCGCCGCTGCCTTGCTGGCGGCGTTATGGGCACCGAGTCTGGTCTACAAGCAAAGCCTTGCGGCGACCCGCATGAATTTATACGGCTTCCAGCTTATCTTCCTGATCCTGATGGCGGTCTATCTTTTGTTGCCATGGCTGCGTGCCGTTCTGCAGGATCGGGGCCGCAAACGTCGTACCGTGCCTGCGGCCGAATTGACGGCCGACCAGAAAGTGGCAAAGGCAAGAGCGCAATTGATGGCGGGTCTGGAGTCGGCGCTGCAAAATGCCAATGAAGGCGATGTTGAATGGATTGCCTATCGCCGTTTACTGGAAGGGCTGAAGCCGGTGTTGCCACAGTTGGCGTCTGCGGTAATTGCTAAGAATTATCACAATGCCGACTTGTTGATCGTCGAGCCCAAGTCGGCGACCGAACGTTATGCTTCGCTGATCAGTCAACGCAGCAATATGCTTAAAAACCTCAGCCGTATGACCGCGCCCCAGCAAATCAGGCTGGATTTCGATGGTCCGGAAGGCCCGTTGCAGGAAGTCAGTCTGGCGGTGATTCCATTGCCTATCGCCAAGCCGGGCTGGGGTGCACTGATTGTTGAAAGAAGTTCGGACCGGAATTATTCCGAGCTTGAAATGGATATTGGTGCCGAATTCGCCGCGTTGGCAACCACTGCCGGTGATGATGCCGCAGAGGCCATGTTGACGCGCCATGCGAAGGAAATGGATATCGAAACCGGCCTGTATAACCGGGAAAAATTTGACGATATTCTCAAGCGATTAATCGACGCCGCGCAGCTTCAGCAGAAGCTCTTGTCGATAATGCGCGTCAGTATCGACAACTTTGCCGAGAATACCGCGGGCAAGCAGGCCCTGAAAACCGAGATTCTGCAATCGCTTGTTGCGGCGATGAATGACGAGGTGGACTACGGTGTCACGATGGCGCGTTTTGACGACGAGGATATTGTCGTACTGATGCCGGACCGGAATATCGGTCAGGCCCGCGAACAGGCGCAACGTCTGTGCAATGTGGCCAATCGCGTAAAAGCGGCTTCGGCGCCCACCATGAAATTTACGCTGAGTGTCGGCGTGAGCCATTTGCAGCCAGGGGAACGCAATAGCAAGATGATGCTGGAACGTACCGCCTCCGCCTTGTCCAAGGCAAGGCAATACGGCGGCAATCAAATCCAGGCTATCAGCAGCGGCACGCTATGACGCTGGAGTTGGTGATCGGCAATAAAAACTATTCCTCCTGGTCTTTGCGGCCATGGTTGCTGATGAGCTATTTCGATCTTCCATTCAACGAAGTGAAATTGCCGCTGGATACTCCCGAGTTTTATCAACGCATAGGTCAATACTCGCCAACCGCAAGAGTGCCGGTATTGCGCGACGGCGACGAAACGATCTGGGATTCCCTCGCGATTTGCGAAGTCGTCAACGAGCGTTATCTCGATGGCAAAGCCTGGCCACAGGATTTGAAAACGCGTGCCGCCGCTCGATGTGCAGTGGCGGAAATGCATTCGGGCTTTTCGGCCTTGCGGACCCAGCTGCCGATGAACTGCCATCGGAATCCCGATGCCTATCGCTGGAAGGAAGATGCCGATCGCGATATCGCACGAATTCAATCACTATGGAATGATCTGCGGCATCGTTTCGGAAATGACGGACAATTCCTGTGCGGGGAATTCGGAATTGTCGATGCGATGTTTGCGCCGGTCTGCGTTCGTTTCAAGGCCTATGGTGTGGCGATGGACGATAACGCAGCCCGGTATGTGGACAGCATTTATCAGCTACCCGCCATGCAGGCCTGGCTGACGGAAGCAAGGATCGAACCGCCAAAGCCGGGTGTCGGCGAACCCTGATCACTCGATTCCGGCTGGCTCTCAGGGCTTAACCTGAATCGAACATACATACACGAGTTCGCAGGCGCCGTTGCCGCTATCGCTTCGCGAAAGAGAGCTCTGCCAGCGCCAGCCATCGCTTTTTTCAATGCGAATCAACCAGCCGTCGAGTTCTACCACGTCATTGCTGTGAATCCTAGCAAGCGATGTTGCCACTTCATCATTGGCCGGAACCATATGCATGTTCGAGCTATGACGGATGATTTCCTCCAGCGCCAGCGGCGGGCCTTCGCTACCCCAGCTATATCGATACCAACGGCCCGATTGCGAGACATTCAGTTTTTCCGCCATACCCGGTTTTGCCATGGGGCCCCAGCCAAGCGCCAGATCCATCGGCGAGAATTCCGCTTCGTTACCAATACGGTAATTCTCCCGGGACAAGACCCGGGCATGCAGGCTGAAACCGGCCAGCGGCACCAGGGTTGCATCATCTCGGGTCATCGCTTGAATTCGATTATCCAGGTCCGACTGCAGGGGTTGATCGATATCCCTGAATTTTTCAGGCATCGGGCAAAGGCTGTTACCACTATTGGCGGGGATGAATCCCGTTGATGTCGGCGAACGCAGCCCAAGCCAGCAAAGCAGGGACACCAAAACAGCGAGGGTAAGCCAAAGCCAACGGGGCATTGATTAAACCGATTAGCGGGTGAAATCCGATAGTAGAGCCTGTTTGCCCGCATCGACAACGTCCACTTGCAGCGGCAGACGGGGATCTTCAATGCCGAACTTCAGGCTCGAGCCGTTGCGCAGTGCTGCAATCGCTTCATCACTGAATTCGAAACGCATGAAATGCACGGCCGAGGTTTTTTCTTCGGTACTGCGGTCCAGGTCTTCATCGGCGAAAGCAAAGCTTTTTTCAAAGCCATCCACTTCTGCATAAACTCGGTGTTCGATGCCCGCGAGTTGTCCAAGGCGTTCGGCACGCATGACAGGGTCGGGATATTCGAACAGCAAGGTGGCTTTCAAATTTCCGCCGTCCGGGATGAGCGGGTTGTAGGCGTCGAGTTCTTCCTGGATCGCGTCGGCTTCAAAAATGCGTTCGATGCGCAACATTTCCTGTACCTGGTATTGCACGGTCAGGCGATCTTCGAATATCAGGCTGATATTTGGCGACAATGCAACATGGCGGTTTTTCTTGTGCGCAATGGCCTGCGCACGAAATGCGGGGCGTTCGCTTGCATAGCGTTCGAGCGGCATCAAATCCTGGCGGGTCAATTTATTCATGGGAGTTGTCATCGCGTTCATGGTGAAGTTTTGTCCTCTTGATATTCAAATGCCGTAGGCTTTGCGTATCAGGCTGATGGGATGTTCGGCTTCCTTGCCATCGCCGAGGCCGTGCGCGATGTGCGCTCCGGCCATGACGCAATCGGAAGTAAAATGTTGCGGGTCTGCCTGTTTCACCCTGGTTTCGACCGGCTTCGCGATTTTGCGTGCGAAAGCGTAGGTATCTTTCTTGACGCCGTAAGTACCATCGTGACCCGAACAGCGTTCTATCGTGATCACTTCGGTGTTGGGCACCAGATTCAGTACGTCACGTGTTTTCGGGCCGATATTCTGCACGCGTTGGTGACAGGCGACCTGCCAGGCAATCTTGCCGAGTTCGCTTTTGAAATCCGTTTTGAACAGGCCTGCGGCATGACGATGCATCAAATATTCGAAAGGATCGAAAAACGCACGTTTAACGGCTTGAAGTTTTTCATCACCAGGGAACATCAACGGTAATTCCTGTTTGAACATGAGTACGCAGGAGGGAATCGGCGCGATCAGATCAAAGCCCTCGTTGACTGCTTCGATCAGGATCGGCAGGTTGGCATCCTTGTATTTTTCGACGGTGTCGAGGTCGCCGAGTTCCAGTTTCGGCATGCCGCAGCAACTTTCCTTTTTCAGGATTTTGACTTGCACGCCATTGTGCTGAAGCACGGCGACAAGATCTTCCACCATTTTCGGATGGTTGTAATCGCCATAGCAGGTAACAAAAATCGCGACCTTGCCGGTAGTGGGCCCTGCAGCCACGGCGGGGCCATCGGCTTGCAGGTGCCGCAGTAATTTCGTGGCTGTCTTGCTGTGATATTCGGGCAGTTGTGCATCCCGGTGAACGTCCAGCGTTTTCTCGATTACGCTGCGTACTATCGGTTGTTTGTTGCCCCAGTTCACCGCTTCTACGACGACGGGAATGGAAGCGAGTTTGCCGACGGTGCGAGTATTCGAAATCAGCTTTGCCGATGCACTGGTTTCGCCGTTTTTATGCTTGATGGCTTTTGCGCGCAGCATCAAATGCGGGAAATCAATATTCCATTCATGCGGCGGGATGTAGGGACATTTTGTCTGATAGCAAAGATCGCAGAGATAGCACTGATCCACGACTTTCATATAGTCGGCCTTGTCGACGCCATCCACTTCCATCGTGGGCGAGTTGTCCACCAGATCGAAAAGTACCGGGAAGGATTGGCAAAGGCTCACGCAACGACGGCAGCCATGGCACAAATCGAATACGCGTTCGAGTTCGTGATTGAGTGAATCCGTATTCCAGAAATCTTCGCTTTTCCAATCCAGCGGATGCCGGGTAGGGGCTTCCAGACTACCTTCACGACTCATGCTTTAGCTCCTGAATATCTAAGGTTGTTGCAGATGAAAACCGCTCTTCCCGTGCAGGAAGAGCGGTCTGATGGCTTACACCATTTCGTTCAAAGCCTTGGTGAAACGGTTGGCATGCGAACGCTCGGCTTTCGCCAGGGTTTCAAACCAATCGGCGATTTCATCAAAGCCTTCGTCACGTGCGTCTTTTGCCATGCCCGGATACATGTCCGAGTATTCATGGGTTTCGCCGGCGATGGCGGATTTCAGATTGTTGCTGGTGTCGCCGAATGGCAGGCCAGTTGCAGGATCACCGACGGCTTCCAGATATTCCAGATGGCCGTGCGCGTGGCCGGTTTCGCCCTCCGCCGTCGAGCGGAAGACTGCGGCGACATCGTTGTAACCTTCGACGTCGGCTTTTTGTGCAAAGTACAAGTAGCGGCGATTCGCTTGCGATTCACCGGCAAATGCGGCCTTTAGATGGCCTTCGGTTTTTGAACCCTTGAGTGACATAATCTGGCTCCTGGCTGGATTGGTGTTGAATCCGGCTGCTGCCGGAACTTCCTAGCTTAACCACAAAGCGTATTTCGGGGAAGTAAATAGATGCGATGAATTCAATAGTCTAGGGCTATTAAAAAAATCCGAAATCGAAACGGCCAAAAACGATTTTTTTTATTTGCCCGCGGTGATCAGCGACGGGTCGTTCAACACCATCTCCGCCATGCTGTGAGCGAGTTCGCGTTCTGCCAAAACCGCGCCATCGGCGCCGCGCTCGAAAAAATGCCTTGCAGCGGAATCGCTGTGCGCTCTTGCCAAAATACTGATGGCCGGGTTCGCAGAGCGCAAGCGGGCAATGATTTCGCCGGCTGCATAAGCATTGGGAATCGCGATCAATGCATGCGTCGCGGTCGCCACCGATAATTCGTTCAGCAATTCTGCCGATGCCGCATTTCCACGGATCGCCATCATGCCATTGTCGCGCGCCTGTTCCACCAGTTCGCCATTACTATCGATCACGATCAATTCAACGCCGCGGTCCTGCAAGAGTTTTGCGAGATGTTTGCCGACGCGCCCATAGCCAATCACGATGGCATGATTTTTCAATGCGCTCTCCGGATTGCCGGAAGCTTCCTGTGTCTGCATCTTCCTGCGTTTTTGCCAGCGTGCCAGCGCCGTAAAAATCATCGGATTGACGACAATCGAGAGTAGCGCGCCGGCCAGGATGAAGTCGCGCCCTTGTTCCGGCAGCAATTTCAGCCCGACGCCGAGACTGGCGAGAATGAATGAGAATTCGCCGATCTGCGCCAGGCTTGCCGCAATGGTGAATGCGGTGGATTTCGGGTGGCCGAACAGACGCACGATCAAAAAAGCAGCAGCGGATTTTCCCAGCGTGATGATGATGAAGGTCGCGATAACCGGTAAGGGTTGTTCGATCAGGATTCGCGGGTCGAACAGCATGCCGACCGAAACGAAGAACAAGACTGCGAAAGCATCGCGCATCGGCAGCGTGTCGGAGGCGGCCTTGTGGCTGAGTTCGGATTCATTGAGCAACATGCCGGCAAAGAAAGCACCGAGTGCAAATGAAACACCGAATAACTTTGCCGAGCCAAAGGCAACGCCGAGCGCAATGGCGAGGACTGCCAGCGTAAACAATTCCTGCGAACCATTTCCGGCGACTTTTTCCAGCGTCCAGGGAATGGCGCGTTTGCCGACGATCAACATCAGGGCCACGAACAATCCCAGCTTGCCGAGCGTTATCAGCAATGACAACCAGAGCGGTTTTGCGCTTGATGTGGAGAGTTCCGGATGCAAGGCCATAGCGACCGCTGGCAAAATCACCAACGCTAGAATCATCACCAGGTCTTCGACGACCAGCCAGCCGATGGCGATTTTTCCGCGTTGCGTTTCTATCAGCCGGTTGTCTTCGAGCGCACGCAAAAGAACAACGGTACTTGCCACGGAGAGCGCGAGTCCGAACACGATGCCTTCGATATGCGACCAACCCAGCCACAAGGCCAATGCCCAGCCCAAAAGTGTCGCGACCAGGATTTGCACGATGGCGCCCGGAATCGCGATCGCTTTCACTTTCATCAAATCGTCGAGCGAGAAGTGCAGGCCGACGCCAAACATCAACAGAATCACGCCGATTTCGGCCAGTTCATTCGCTAGTGCCTGGTTGCCGATAAAACCGGGTGTGAATGGGCCGATCAAGATGCCCGCGAGCAAATAGCCGACCAGAGGCGATAGCCGGAATTTCTGCGATATCCAGCCCAGCACGAATGCCAGCACCATGCCGGCGGAAATCAGCGTAATCAGCGGCGTCGCATGCGGCATAGGCATTCCTGTGCAAATCAAATCGTGTGGACCTGATTATGACGAACAGAACTTTAACCAGATGTTATGTGACTGTGTTTGTATCGAAAATCTGTCGTCGGAGAAATGACTAGGCCGGTTTCAGTTGTTGCAATTGCTGCTCGACATTTGCCAGGCGTTCTTCCAGTTGTGCGATTCGCTCTTCAAGCGCATTCGATGCCAATGCCGGTGCGGCTTTTGGAGCAGGCAATTGCGAGTGATCGACCGGACCGCAAAGCAAATGCACATAGCGATCTTCACGCTGGCCGCTGGCACGCGGAATGCGTTCGACCAGCGGTATTTCGCGCTGACTCAATCGATCCAGCGTGTGTTTCACTTCATCAATATCGCTGAAACTGGCCAGGCGTTCGGTTCGCGTCATCAGTTCACTCAATGTCTGCGGGCCACGCAACATCAATACGCAAAGTAGTGCCTGTTGTTGTTTGGTCAGACTGAAAACCGTATTGACGCGATGCTCGTAGCGTTCGGCGCGCGCGCCGTGTTGGCTTCTTACCAGGCCGCGAGGGTCCAGTTGCCGCATGCTGTGGCCGACATCACCAAGCGAGAATTCCGTGATTGGTTCGCGATTGGTTTTTTGGTTGCAGGCGAGGTGGATCGCATTGAGCGTGAGCGGATATTGCTCGGGCGTAGTGGCTTCCTTTTCGATCAGGCAGCCCAGAATACGGGCTTCAATTGCGCTCAATAAGAGCTTTGCATCACTCATGGTGGCTATTCCGGCACAGTGTCGAGCCCGTACTTTAGGCTAATTGCCGGCAAATCACTAAACATCTTTCAGCCTTGACGAATCAAGTACTTAGCCCCTTTTGCCAAGACATAAAATTGTTTCCGGATTAAGATGCCCGGCGAATACTTCCGGCCGGTCGAAAAATATAGATGTTTTACTGCGGCCATAACGAATAAAATGGCGACATGATCTCTTTCCGTAATTTCGCTCTGCGCCGGGGCGAACGCCTGCTGCTCTCACAAATGGACCTTACCCTGCAAGCCGGATGGCGCGTTGGCGTTGTTGGTCGTAATGGTTGTGGCAAATCCAGTCTGTTCGCGGCCTTCACCCGTGAAGTGGAAGCCGATAGTGGCGACCTGGACTTCTCCGGCAAGATCCGTCTCGCCAGCGTGGCGCAGGAAACACCATCCTTGCCCGATGCCGCAATCGAATTTGTATTGAGCGGCGATACCGAAGTCGCTTCGGTGATCAAGGCTGAAGCCGACGCGATGCAACGCGAGGATTGGGATGCCGTTGCCGCAGCCCACCAGAAACTTTCCGAAATCAATGGTTACGACGCCAATGCGCGTGCCGGTCGTTTATTGCACGGTCTTGGTTTTCCGCCCGAAGCGCATGAACAGGCGGTATCGGATTTCTCCGGTGGCTGGCGTGTTCGTTTGAACGTGGCGCGTGCTTTGATGTGTCCATCGGATTTGTTGCTGCTCGACGAGCCGACCAACCATCTGGATTTGGATGCCGTGTTGTGGATGGAGCAATGGTTGCTGA
This sequence comes from Pseudomonadota bacterium, assembly GCA_029560515.1. Classification (GTDB taxonomy): domain Bacteria; phylum Pseudomonadota; class Gammaproteobacteria; order Xanthomonadales; family Xanthomonadaceae; genus Arenimonas. The sequence goes on along the minus strand of JAKQKT010000372.1, from coordinate 15,208 downwards.
AATACCAAGGCACGATGCTGGTCATTTCCCATGACCGCGAATTCCTCGATGAAGTCTGCACGCATACCCTGCATTTGCACGATGGTCGCGCGAAACTTTACGTCGGTGGCTACACCGCATTCGAACGCCAGCGTTCCGAACATTTACGCCTGCAACAAATTACGTTTGAAAAAGAACAGGCCGAACGCGCGCATCTGCAGAGCTTCATTGATCGCTTCAAGGCGCAGGCCAGCAAAGCCAAGCAGGCGCAGTCACGCGTCAAGCGTCTGGAAAAAATGTCGGGTACCGAAGCCGTGCGTGCCGAACGCAATTTCAAGATCAACTTCCCGGAACCGGTCAAATTGCCGCATTCCTTGTTGCGCCTGAATCATGTCGATGCCGGTTACGGCAGTATCCGTATTCTGGAAAACGTCGGTTTTGGCCTGGAAGCCGGAGATCGCGTGGCATTGCTCGGTCCGAACGGTGCCGGTAAATCGACACTGGTGAAAACGCTGGTCGGCGAACTGCCTCTGCTGGCCGGTGAACGCATTGCGCATCCGGATTTGAAGATCGGCTACTTCGCGCAACATACGGTCGAGAGTCTGGAAGAAGGACAAAGCCCGCTTTGGCATCTGAAAGAAGTGGCACCGGATGCCGGCGATCAGGTGTTGCGAAATTATCTGGGTACCTGGAATTTTGCCGGTGACCGTGCGTTCGAATCGGTCGATGGATTCTCGGGCGGTGAGCGTGCCCGCTTGGCCTTGGCCATCATTGCCTACAACAAGCCGAACGTGATGCTGCTCGACGAACCGACGAACCATCTTGATCTGGAAATGCGCGAGGCTCTGGCTGAAGCATTGTCGGAATTTGAAGGCGCGATCGTGATGGTTTCGCATGATCGCCATTTGATCGGTCTGGTCTGCGATACCTTCTGGCGAGTCGCGGATGGCAAGGTGGAATCCTTCGAGGGCGATCTGGATGAATATGCTGCCTGGCTGCGGGCTCGCGGCAATAAAGCCAGCGACACCAAGACAGCTAAACCAGACAAGGCCGTAAAATCCAGTCCGCTGCGTACCGATAATGAAATGCGCGGTCTTCGCAAACGTTTTCAGGCAATCGAAACCGAACTGGAAAAATACAAGGCCGAAAAATTGCAGATTGAAAACCAGTTTGCCGATGAAGAGTTCTGCAAAGTCCATATCAAGGAATTGGCAGCACTTTCATCCAAGCAGGATAGCGTGATAAAAAATATCGAAACGCTTGAAGTTGAATGGCTGGAAATATACGAACAGTTGGAAGCGGTTTAGGTTTTTCCTCTCCCGACGGGAGAGGGCGTGAAGGAAGTTTGTTGCACCGAGGATATTGTCATGCCCATCTATGGTTTTGAATGTGAGAGTTGCGGTCATCAATTTGACCGCCTGCAAAAATTGTCGGATACCGATCCGACCGTTTGCCCTGAATGCGGAAAAGAAACATTGCGCCGGCAATTGACCGCACCGCAATTTCGTTTGGCTGGTGGCGGTTGGTACGAAACCGATTTCAAGAAAGACGGCGACAAGAAACGCAATCTTGCCGATGGCGGCGAGACAAAATCATCCGCTGGTTCCGAATCAAAATCCGAATCAAAAACGGAAGCGAAAACAGAATCTACAGCGGCGGCAAAACCTGCCGCTCCGGCCTCGGGGTCGGGCGGCGCATAAAAAAAGCCCCGAATATCCGGGGCTTTTTATTTTATAGGCAACGTTTTTATTGAGCGGCAAAACGGGCGCGGCAACCATTATTAACCCAGATGCTGCGGCCATTTTCATAGCCCCAATTACGGCCATTGATGCAATTGGTGGTAGAAAGCTGTTGCACTAAACGAGGGCTTCCATAACGCGAATCCCAATCGCAACGTGTCATGGCATCGCCTTGGCTGGAACAGGTAACCGAATAATTATTGTCGCGATTCCAGTTGCCGTTGTTACCGTTATTGCCATTATTCCAGTTGTTGTCATCGCCACGACCCGGGCGGCCTACCGAAGCAAAACGTGCGCGGCAACCACGGCTAACCCAAACCATGCCTTCGCGCTGGCCCCAGCTGCGACCTGCAGTACAGGCGGTGCTGTTACGAAGACGGTTTACCAAGGTGACGCGGCCACGAAAACCGGTATTGCATTGCTTGTACCGATTGTTTGAGCTTTGGCAAGTCACGAACTGGCGATTGTCAGGATAGTTTGGCGTGTTGCCCGAACCGGTGGTGACAATACCGAAACGCGCGCGACAACCATGATTTACCCAGATGGCGCCGGGCTTTTCGCCCCAGCTCTGGCCCTTGACGCATGATGAGGCGGAAATTTGCTGGGTAATCACGGCGGTGCCGCGGAAAGGGGCCGAGCATTCGCGGTATTGGCTATTTTCGCTGCTGCAGACGAGTTCGCGTTGAACCCAGCCATCACGTGGACGCCAGTTGTTGTTGGTGTACTGGGTGCGTGAATTGGCCATATCCTGACTGATCTGGCTCATCGACCAGCCGGAATTGCTTTGGTCTATGTAGTATTCGAGCTGGTTATCCGGAATCATCCGGCCGCCATTTTGGCGTGAATATTCCTGTTCGATTTGCCCGACTTTGTCGCGTCCCGAATTTTGAGCGGCGGCCGGTGTAATGGCCAGCAGGCTGCTGATCGCAAATAAAGCGGTAAATATAAGCTTGGACATGTGCTTCTCCTGAGTGTCACTTAAGTCGCTGCAGGGTGAGCCCATCTGCCATTAGGGTCTGTTCGCCAGCGCACGCAGGAATAGGGCTGTTCATGTAGTGGCGGGAATTCAAAAGCATAAAAAAGCCCCGGAATTGCGGGGCCTTTTTATCATCGTGAAACCGTGCGATTACCGTGGTCCGAACCGTGCACGGCAACCATCACTGACCCATAATCCGCGGCTATCGTAGCCCCAGGTCCTGCCGGAGATGCACGATTGTCTCGAAAGTTGTTGAATCAATCGCGGCGAGCCGTAACGGGCATCCCAGGCACAGGTCTTGTAATTGCTGCCTTCGCTGGAGCAGGTGACCGAGTAATTGTTGTTGCCCCAGCCGCCGCCATTATTGCTGCCGTAACTGTCGTAGAACTCGGCGCGACAACCATTGCGAACCCAGACATAACCCGAACGCGAGCCCCAATCCCGGCCGGCATCGCAGCTATTGTTGGAAAGCCGGCGGTAGAGCTGTGCGGGGCCGCGGAAATTGGTGCGGCATTCGCGGTATTGGCTGTTATTGCTCTCGCAGGTGATACGACTATTGCCCCAATCATTGCCATTGTCCCAACCGCCGCTGGTTTCACCGAAACGGGCGCGGCAGCCCTGGTTTACCCAAATCATGTCCTGACGTTGACCCCAGTTGCGACCTTCCTGGCAGCGCGTTTTCGAAATTTGCTGGGTGACCGTGGCGCGGCCACGGAAGGGTGTGCGACATTCCCGGTAGCGGTTGTTGACGCTGGAGCAGATAACGTAACGGGGCGACCAGTTGTTGCCGGGGTTCCAGTTGCCATTCCCGTTGCCGCCGTGATTGCCGCCAAGCGAGGTGGCGATATCGTTCTTGATTCGGCTGAAGGTCCAGCCCGATTCAATCGAATCCAGATAAAACTCGAGTTGGTCATCCGGGATATCGCGACCACCGGACTGCTCGTAATACTCCTTCTCGATGACTCGCACACGTTCCGGATAGGACAGGTTGCCCAGATTCTCCGGCGCATACGCCTTGGTGTTTGCCGCCATGGCGGGAGAAGGCAGTACGAATGCACCCGCCATGAAGCACAAAAGCAATACTAATCTGAACATGACACGTCCTCTTTAGTTGAAAGCCGTTCTAGCTTAAGCCTTCATACGCACAAATCAATGTTTCCCGGACAGCCAGAAAACCGCATTAATTGAATATTTAGTTTGCTCGATTGCACGCAAATCCTTAAAATACAAGGCTTTCCGGCGCTCGAGGCCGGGTTCAATCTGGAGTTTTCATGCGTAGCCATTTCTGCGGTCTTGTTACTGAGGCCATGCTGGGTCAATCGGTCACTTTATGTGGTTGGGCCGATGTCGCCCGTAATCTCGGCGGTGTCTGTTTTATCGACCTGCGCGATCATGAAGGCATCGTGCAAGTGGTCGCCGAACCGGATAACCCCGCTTTTGCCACTGCCGCCGAAGTCGGCTACGAATACTGCCTGAAAGTGACCGGCACGGTGCGAGCCCGTCATTCGGTCAATGACAAAATCAAGACCGGTCAGGTAGAAGTGGTGGCCGAAAAAATCGAGATTTTGAATAAGTCCGATCCACTGCCTTTCTATAATCACGAGAATCCCGGCGAAGACATCCGCCTGCGTTACCGTTACCTCGACCTGCGTCGTCCGGAAATGCAAAAAATGATGCGCAAACGCATCGCATTGGTGCAGGCATTGCGTCGTTTTCTTGATGCCCGTGGTTTTCAGGATATCGAAACGCCGATCCTGACCAAGGCGACCCCCGAAGGTGCCCGCGATTATCTGGTGCCTTCACGCGTGCATCCGGGCGAATTCTTCGCGCTGCCTCAATCGCCCCAGCTATTCAAGCAATTGCTGATGATGGCCGGCATGGATCGCTATTATCAAATTGCCCGTTGTTTCCGCGACGAAGATTTGCGCGCCGACCGCCAGCCGGAATTTACCCAGCTCGACATGGAATTCGCCTTCATTACCGAACGCGATATCCAGGACTTCGTCGAAGACATGATTCGCCAGGTCTTCAAGGAAGTGCAGGACGTCGAGCTGGCCAATCCGTTCCCGCGCATGACCTATGCCGAAACTATGCGCCGCTATGGTTCCGACAAGCCAGATTTGCGAATCGACCTGGAATTGATCGATATCGCCGAACTCGTCAAAAATTGCGAATTCAAGGTATTCACCGATTGGGCCAGTCATGAAGAAGGTCGCGTAGCCGGGTTGCGTATACCTTCCGGTGGAACACTGTCGCGCAAACAGATCGATGACCTTGCAGCGTATTGCGCAAAATACGGTGCCAAGGGTCTGGCATACATGAAAGTCGAAGACGTGAGCAAAGGCCGGGAGGGTGTCAATTCCCCGATCTCGAAATTCCTCGATGATGCGACCTTGCAAAGTATTCTCGCGAATACGCAGGCGCAATCGGGCGATATCATTTTCTTCGGCGCCGGCTCCTGGAAAACCGTTTGCGATTTCATGGGTGCATTGCGTTTGAAAGTCGCGAAAGACCTGAAGCTGGTGAAGGACGTCTGGGCGCCGATGTGGGTGACCGATTTCCCGATGTTCGAATGGGACGAAGAAGAAAACCGCTACGCCGCCTTGCATCATCCCTTCACTGCGCCGAAAGTCGACGACGTGAATGATCTGGTCGCGAATGCAAAAACCGCCGTGAGCCGCGGTTACGACATGGTCTTGAACGGCAATGAAATCGGCGGCGGTTCGGTGCGTATCCATCGTTCCGACATGCAAAGCACTGTTTTCGATTTGCTCGGTATTTCGAAAGAAGAAGCGCAGACCAAGTTCGGTTTTCTGCTCGAAGCCTTGAAATACGGCGCGCCGCCGCATGGTGGCATCGCGTTCGGTATTGATCGCATTTCCGCCCTGATGGCCGGTACCGAATCGATACGCGACGTGATTGCGTTTCCGAAAACGGCGTCGGCGCAATGCCTGTTGACCAGCGCGCCTTCGAAAATTCCAGACAAGCAATTAGCCGAGCTGCACGTTAAAGTACGCGAACCAAAATAAAAATACCCGTAGGGGCGATTCATGAATCGCCCCTACGACTTTCAAGCAAGGGGAAAGCTCCGCATGGCGGAACCGGTGGTGTTGCTACATGGCGTATGGATGCGCAGTCCCGCCCTGTTGATGCTCTCGAGCCGCCTGAAGGCACGCGGCTTTGCGCCGATTCGTTTTGATTACGCCAGTTTGTTCCGCACGCCGTCGAAATCGATGGAGAAATTGGCGATGAAGTTATACGGCTTCGGCAACGGCCCCGTACATCTTGTCGGGCACAGCCTCGGCGGCTTGATGGCGATTGAAACCCTGAACCGGTATCAGAAACTGCCGACGGGGCGCGTCGTCTGTCTTGGTTCGCCATTGGCCGGCAGCAGTACCGCACGCGTGCTGCACGAAAAACATCTAGGTTTCATGACGGGTAAAAGCGGGCCGCTGTTGCGTGGCGGTCTGATGCATGTACCCGATGGTCGCGAGGTCGGCGTGATTGCCGGTGCCAAGGGTCGAGGTCTCGGTCAAATCATCCGGAAATTCGATGGCCTGCACGACGGCACTGTGGCCGTATGGGAGACCCGTATTCCCGGCTTGCGCGAGCATCATGTCTTGCCGACATCGCATACGGGTCTGGTTTTTTCGAAAGAGGTGGCCGAGCTTACCGCCAACTTCCTGCAAAACGGTCGTTTTGAGCGTTAGCCATGGCCACGGGCTATAATCACGCCTTGTCATCAACACTTTAGAAACGGATATTTCAGTATGGGCAGAGGGCCATCCATCGCAGGTCGCAAAGGCGTGCAAGACGCCAAGCGCGGGCAAATTTTCACCAAGCTGATTCGTGAAATCGGCGTGGCTGCACGCAATGGCGGCGGTGATCCTAAAACCAATTCGCGCCTGCGTCTTGCCATGGACAAATCGCTAGCCATGAACATGAGCAAGGACGTGATTGAACGCGCGATCAAGAAAGCTACCGGCGAACTTGACGGCATCAACTACGAGGAAATCCGTTATGAAGGCTATGCGCCCGGCGGTATTGCCGTGCTGGTGGACTGCCTGACCGAAAACAAGTTGCGGACCGTCGCCGAAGTGCGCCATGCCTTCAGCAAATGCGGCGGCAATATGGGCAGCGAAGGTTCGGTGGCTTTCATGTTCAAGAAGCTCGGCGTGATTACATTCGAACCGGGTAGCGATGAAGACAAAATTACCGAAATCGCGATCGATGCCGGTGCCGACGACGTCGTGGTTTATCCGGAAGACGGCTACATCGACGTCATCGCCACGCCGGAAAATTTTGAATCGGTTAAAACCGCCATGGATGCCGCTTCGCTGAAATACATCGAAGCGGAAGTCACCATGCGTGCCGACAACGATATCGCCGTCGAAGGCGATGTCGCCAAACAAGTCGTCAAGATGCTGAGCATGCTTGAAGATCTGGACGATGTGCAGAATGTCTATTCGAATGCCGAATTGGGTGAAGATGCTTATTCGTAAGCCGAGTAACATTGTATGACACGCATCCTCGGTATCGACCCTGGCTCGCAACGCACCGGTGTCGGCATTGTCGATTCCGATGCCACCGGACGCTGCGTACATGTGTTCCATGCACCGATTGTTTTGCTTGGCGCCGACGATTTTCCGAAGCGCCTGAAAATATTGCTCGATGAGTTGGGTGCAATCATCGAAAAATACAAACCCGAAGAAGTCGCGATCGAAAAAGTGTTCATGGCGAAGAATCCCGATTCCGCCCTGAAGCTGGGGCAAGCTCGTGGTGCCGCGATGTGCGCCGCCGTGATGCGGGATTTGCCGATACATGAATATGCGGCGAAAGAAATCAAACTGGCCGTGGTTGGCAAGGGCGGGGCAGATAAAGTACAGGTGCAGCATATGGTGGGAATCATGTTGAACCTGCACGGAAAACTGCAGGCCGATGCTGCCGATGCGCTGGGCGTTGCATTGACGCATGCCCATTTGCGTGCGGCGGTAAATCGGGTGGGCGTTAGCGCACAGCAATTATGGAGACGCAAATGATTGGTCGCTTGAAAGGGATTTTGATCCATAAATCACCGCCCTGGCTGGTGATAGACGTTCAAGGCGTCGGTTATGAACTCGAAGCACCGATGTCCACTTTTTATGATCTACCGGAACTGGGCCGTGAAGTATTCCTGTTTACCCATTATGCGGTGAAGGAAGATTCGGTTGCCCTTTACGGTTTCATGCGCGAGCACGAGCGCCGGCTTTTTCGCGAAGTCCAGAAAGTTTCGGGTATCGGCGCAAAAATCGCGCTCGCGGTTTTGTCGGGCTCCAGCGTCGATGAGTTTGCTCGTCTGGTGCAAAGCGGTGATGTCACGGCTCTTTGCCGCATCCCGGGCATCGGCAAGAAAACGGCCGAGCGCATCGTGGTGGAATTACGTGATCGTGCGGCCGATTTGATCAGCGGATCAATACTGTTTTCAGGCAGCCGGGATATACCTGCCGATCCTGTCAGCGAGGCCAGCATTGCCCTGCAACAGCTGGGCTACAAGCCGGCCGAAATCAGCAAAATGGTCAAAATCGCGGAAACCGGTGATTCGGCTGAAGATATCATCCGAAAAGCGCTAAAATCCGCACTTCGCAGCTAGGTTGTCTGGAAAAATCCATGTCACAAATTGAAGATGGGCACGGCTCGAAAAAACTTGCGCCCTTGGTCATGGGCGCGATCGGCGTAGTATTTGGCGATATCGGTACCAGTCCGCTTTACACGATTAAGGAAGCCTTTGGCCATGCCTATGGCCTGCATCCTGATCGAGATAACGTATTCGGCATCCTGAGCCTGGTCTTTTGGGCCATGCTGCTTATTGTCACCATTAAGTACGTGATGGTGGTGATGCGTGCGGACAACCGGGGCGAGGGCGGTATTCTTGCTTTGATGACCGTGGTCAGGCGCAATCTGCCGATAGCATCGCCACTCACCTATACCGTCGGCATTCTGAGTATTTTGGGGACAGCCTTGTTTTTCGGCGATGCCGTGATTACGCCGGCCATGTCGGTGCTGTCGGCAGCGGAAGGTTTTGAGGTCGCCACACCCGCTTTCAAACCCTATGTCGTACCGATTTCGATTGCCGTGCTGCTGGTCTTGTTCGCCGTTCAGCGGCGGGGTACCGATAAAGTCGGTAAAATGTTCGGCCCGGTAATGATTCTGTGGTTTGTTGTATTGGCCGTGCTTGGCTTTGTGCAGATCATCAAAAATCCGGTCATCCTGCAGGCGCTGAGCCCGCATTACGCGGTGAACTTTTTTATCGAGCACGGCAAGACAGCCTGGCTCGCACTCGGCGCCGTGGTACTCGCGGTTACCGGCGGCGAAGCGCTGTATGCCGACATGGGCCATTTTGGTCGCATTCCCATTCGTTACGCCTGGCTTGGCTTCGTGATGCCCTGTCTACTGCTGAATTATTTCGGGCAGGGTGCTTTGGTGTTGGCGAATCCGGAAGCGGTTGCCAATCCGTTTTATCACATGGTGCCCGATGTCCTGCTGTATCCCGCGATTGGCCTCGCCATGCTGGCAACCGTGATTGCATCGCAAGCGGTTATTTCCGGCGCGTTCTCGCTGGCGCGCCAAGCCGTGCAGCTGGGTTACCTGCCGCGTCTCAAGCTTGTCCATACTTCCGACGAGACTATCGGCCAGGTTTACGTGCCCTGGGTAAATCGAATCCTGCTTATCGTGGTGATGATTCTGGTCGTGAGCTTCAAGACTTCCAGCAATCTGGCATCCGCCTATGGTGTGTCGGTTACCGGCGCCATGTTGATTGATACGGTGCTGCTGATGATTCTGGCATCGTCTCGCTGGGGCTGGCCGAGCTGGGCCATTTTCATTGTTGGCGGAATTTACTTCGTGATCGACAGCGCCCTTTTCAGTGCGAATGCCGTGAAGTTTTTTCATGGTGCCTGGGTGCCGTTTGCGATCACAATGATCGTGTTCACGATCATGCGCACCTGGCGCCGCGGACGTGACCTTGTGCGCGAGCAAGTCAATCGCGATAGTTTGCGTATCGAGCATTTTGTGCAAAGCGTAATGGTGGATCCGCCGGTTCGTGTCAGCGGCACCGCGATCTTCATGACGCCATCGAACGACTACATGCCGCCCGCACTTCTGCATAATCTGAAACACAATAAAGTGCTGCACGAACGCAATGTGTTTCTCTCGGTGGAAACCCTTGGCGTGCCGCGTGCGGACGACAACGAACGGGTTGCCCATACAGATCTGGGACATGGCTTTGCGCGTCTCACTTTGCGCTACGGCTATATGGAAGATCCCGATGTGCCGAAAGCCCTCAAGCGCTGGTCCATCCCGGGGCCTGCATTCGATCCGATGGACACGACCTTCTTTGCCAGCCGCGAGGCACTGACAGCCAGTGCAGATCAGGGCATGGCGCTGTGGCGTGACAAGCTATTCCTGTTCATGTCTCGCAACGCCACGTCAGCCACGGAATTCTTCGGCATTCCGGGTGATCGTCTGGTAGAGCTGGGAACGAAGGTGGCCATCTGATGAATGATCGCATCATCTCCACCAGCGCAACCCGTGAGGACGATATTGCGGAAGCCAGTATCCGTCCGAAAAAACTGGATGAATATCTTGGCCAGGAAGCCGTGCGCGAGCAGATGAAAATTTTCATCGAAGCCTCAAAGCGTCGCGGCGATTCGCTTGACCATGTGCTGATTTTCGGTCCGCCGGGCTTGGGTAAAACCACCCTGAGCCACGTGATTGCAAATGAAATGGGCGTCAACATCCGTTCGACTTCCGGACCCGTGATTGAACGTGCCGGCGACCTTGCGGCTTTGTTGACCAATTTGCAGCCGCATGATGTTTTATTCATCGATGAAATCCACCGCCTGTCGCCCGTGGTCGAAGAAGTGCTGTATCCGGCGATGGAAGACTTCCAGATCGATATCATGATTGGTGAAGGCCCGGCCGCCCGTTCGATCAAACTGGATTTGCCGCCGTTTACCCTGATTGGTGCGACGACGCGCGCCGGCTTGCTGACCGGACCCTTGCGTGATCGTTTCGGCATCGTGCAGCGCCTGGCTTTCTATACGAACGAGGAATTGACGCGAATCGTGCGGCGTTCGGCCACGATCCTGAATATCGATTGTGATGCCGAGGGTGCGAGTGAAATCGCCTGTCGTTCGCGTGGCACACCGCGTATCGCCAATCGCTTGCTGCGCCGGGTCCGCGATTACGCACAGGTGAAAGGCAATGGCCATATCGATGCGGCCATCGCGCAGGCGGCGATGCAGATGTTGAAGGTCGATCCCGAGGGCTTTGATGAAATTGATCGGCGCATGCTGCGCCTGATGATCGACAATTTCGATGGTGGTCCGGTCGGTATCGAATCACTTGCGGCAGCCTTGTCGGAAGAACGCGGTACGCTGGAAGACGTGATCGAACCCTTTCTGATCCAGCAGGGTTTTATTATCCGCACGGCGCGTGGCCGCATGGCCACGCATAAAGCCTATATCCATCTGGGATTGAAAGCTCCGCGTCGCCCGGCATCCGATTTGTCGGCTATCGAGCCCGAGCTTGAATGATGGTTCCGGCGATGTTGAAGCCGCAAACGGCAATTATTCCATGACGTTCAGCTGGCCTATAAGGGTGTACTGGGAAGATACCGATGCCGGTGGAGTGGTGTATCACGCACGCTACCTGCATTTTTTCGAGCGGGCTCGTACCGAATGGCTTCGCTGCACCGGTATCTCGCAAACGGATTTGCGACAGGAACAGGATGTGATCTTGGTGGTCAAGGATGCGTATTTGGATATTTTACGACCGGCCCATTTCGATGACTCGCTTTCGGCGACGGTTTGCATTGCGGAGTCGGGGCGAGCTAGTTTCCGGGTGCATCAGGAACTGTGGCGGGGTTCGGACTGTCTGAGCAGGGCCGACGTGAAAATAGCCTGCCTTCGAGCCAGTAGTTTCAAGCCCTGCGGCTTGCCGACCCATGTAAACCAGGCGTTGCAGAACGCGAATAAAAATTAAAAATGCAGGAGAGTGTATGAGTGCGATGAACGTAATATTGCAACTGGCGGCAGCTCCGGTGCAGGCTTTGCCGGCAGAGCCTTTGCAAGCTGCGGCAGCCGCAGTGGCGCCCAGCCCCGGACTGAATTATTGGGAGTTGATTTCGCACGCCAGTTTGCCTGTGCAAATCATCATCGGCCTGCTCGCGCTGGCTTCGATATTCAGTTGGGTCATTATTTTTTCGAAGATGCGGGTTTATGCGCGCGCCAATAAGTCGGCAGACGATTTTGAAGGCCGCTTCTGGTCCGGTGCAGAATTGACGCAGCTTTATCGCGACGCCACCGATCGCAATCATGATGTGTCGGGTCTTGAGGCCATTTTTGAATCGGGTTTCCGGGAATTCTCCCGTCTGCGGCAAAAGAAAAGTGTCGATGCCCGCGTGCAGCTTGAAGGCGCACAGCGCGCCATGCGTGCCACGTTGGCGCGTGAAGTGGACGCTCTTGAACACAATCTCGAAATGCTGGCCAATGTCGGCTCGACTGCGCCTTACGTCGGCCTGGTCGGTACGGTGTTCGGCATCATGGTCACTTTCCATGGCATCGTCGTCAACAAGCAAAACACCATCGACGCGGTTGCTCCCGGTATTTCCGAAGCACTGCTTGCCACGGCGATCGGTCTGTTCGTCGCGATTCCCGCAGTGTGGGCCTATAACCGTTATGCCACGCGTGTCGAAAGACTTAGCGTGCGTTATGAAAGCTTTGCCGAAGAATTTTCGTCCATCCTGCAAAGACAGACGCATGTTGATTGATGCAACAGGACCTCTGGGTCCGAATAATCTGCGATTAACCCCAATATTTTCAGCGGGTCGTTAAGGAATTCGCCATGAGTACCGCATTTTCTACCCGTCACCGCAAACGTCGCAAGTTGAAGGCCGAAATCAATGTCGTGCCTTACATCGACGTGATGCTGGTATTGCTGATCATTTTCATGGCGACGGCTCCCTTGTTGAATTTGGGTGTCGATGTCGATCTTCCTGATTCCAATGCGAAATCCATCAATACCGACAAGAAGCCGATCATTGTGTCTGTGGATGTCAACGGCAACTACCGCATTGCCGTGGGCGACAGTCCGAGTGAAGCAGTGAATGCCGCGACCTTGTCTGCGCGCATCGAGCAGCTGACGCAGTCCAACAAGGACCTGACCGTATTCGTGGCTGGCGATCACGATGCCAGCTACAGTGCCGTTTACGGTGCGATGGTGCTTTTGCAACAGGCAAAAGTGGCGCGCGTGGGCATGATGAGCCAGCCAGGTAAAGGCAAGTAATGCAAAAAACCAATGACACCCTCGTTGGTTTCATTATTGCCGTGTGTTTGCATGCGGCGTTGTTGTTTGTTTTCATCGTGAGCGGATGGTTGTCCGAAACTGCCGTCATGCCCGAGGCAAAAGGCGAACCGGTACAAGCCTCCGTCATGATCAGTGCTGCCGATATAAAACGCGCGCAGAAATCGATTCGTGATTCGGAAGCTGCACCGCCGCCAAGACCTGCACCGCCGGTGCAATCACAGCCCGAGCCCAATCCGCAAACGGCGGAAACACCGCAGCAGATGCAGGCACAGGCGCCGGTAATCAATCCTGACAACGAAGACCAGCAAAGTATCAGCAAGCTGGCCATCGAGGAAACCGAAGAAAAAATCATTGCCGAACGTGAAGCACGCCGGCGCCAGGCGCAAATCGATTTGACCGACGATGTCGTAAAGCAGCAGCAGGCGGAAAACAAGCAACGGTTGCGCGAGCAGCAGATTGCGCAACTGGAAGCGATTCGTCTGGCGCAGAAAGCACAGGCTTCGCGTACGAAAATGGAAGAGCAACGCCTGCAACAATTACAGGATGTGCAGTCCAGCGATACTGCCAGACCTACACCGGGGCCTCAGGTAGCCGCTAGCGGCAATCCAAACGCAAAAAATGATTTGCTGGCGCGCTACAAGGCAGCCATCAAGGCAACCATAGAAAGCAATTGGCGTCATGACGGCGCGGAACCCTTGCAGCGTTGCCAGGTTGAATTCACCCAGGCACCGGGCGGCGAAGTGATCGACGTGACTTTCATCAGCTGTCCTTTTCCGCCCGAGGCACGTGATCGTGCCGAACGTGCGGTCCGCCTGACGCCACTACCGTATTATGGCTTTGAGCCGGTGTTCCAGCGGCGTCAAACCTTTACACTTTGCTACCCCTCCGAGCAATGCGAGAAATAAAAACCATGAAAAATTTCTTCCAACGCCTGATGTGTCTCTGCCTTTTCATGGCGGCGCCCTTGTCGGCACAGGTTCTCGATCTTGGCGTCATCTCGGGCAATGAAGGCTCCTTACCCATTGCCGTGGTGCCCATGGCCTATCAGGGCAAGCTCGCGGCACCCGAATTGCAGGTGTCCGATATCATTCGGGCCGACTTGAATCGCTCGGGTCAATTTCGTTCGATGCCGGAAACCGGTTTGATCGCTCGCCCGACGCGCGGCAGCGAGGTCAAGTTCAATGACTGGCGATTGGCCAAGCAGGATTTTCTGGTCGTTGGCCGTGTGCTCGACGATGCGCAAGGCAGCTATCGCATCGAATATGAACTCTATGACGTCGCCAAACAGGAACGGATGCTGGGCTTGTCCCTGACCAGCCGTGCAAAAGGCCTGCGGGATGTCTCGCACCAGATCGCCGATCAAATCTATGAAAAAATTCTCGGCGTGCGCGGCGCCTTCTGGACTCGTATCGCCTATGTCACCGCAAACGGCGTCGGCAAGAACATCAAGTATTCGCTGATGGTGGCCGATTCCGATGGCATGAATCCGCAAAACGTCGTGACGTATTCCGAACCATTGCTCTCACCGGCATGGAGTCCCGATGGCCGCAAACTGGCTTATGTCAGTTTCGAGCGCGGTAATTCGACCATTTATATCCAGGAGCTCAATACCGGCGCCCGTGAAATGGTGGCAAGCTTCAAGGGCATAAATGGCGCACCATCGTTTTCGCCTGATGGTCGCCGTATGGCAATGACTCTGTCAAAGTCCGGTAACCCCGAAATTTACGTGATGGATCTGGCCAGCCGCAGCCTTACCCAAGTCACCAATCATTACTCCATCGATACCGAAGCGGTCTGGTCGGCAGATGGCCAGTCATTGATCTTCACTTCCGACCGTGGCGGCCGCCCGCAGCTCTACCAGGTTTCCGCCAATGGCGGAGAGCCGCGCCGCCTGAGTTTCTCGGGAGATTCAAACGCCAAGGCCAGCGTATCCTACGATGGAAAACGCATCGCTTCCGCTCAGGGCAAAGGCAGTGTCTATCGGGTCAGCATTCTTGATGTGGCTTCTGGCAGCTGGCAGTCGCTATCCCCCGGCAACCTCGACGAGTCGCCGAGCTTTGCACCGAACGCCAGCATGTTGCTTTATGCTAACAAGGAAGGCCGTCGTGGTGTCTTGTACGCAGTCTCGGCCGATGGGCGGGTGCGTCAGAGAATCGTGCTGGCAGATGGC
>JAKQKT010000363.1 GCA_029560515.1 Pseudomonadota bacterium | reverse complement strand
TATCGGATGAAAACAGCGGAGTTCGCGTGAATTCAGGTGCTGGAATTACTTGCTGGCGATTGACGGCTCGATTCATTTTCCAGACTTGTAAAAGGCGCGCCGCAAAACGCGGTCGAAAGGTCGTTATTGATATTACGCCTAGGGGATTAGGGCTTGAATAGCTCCAAGGTCATGACAGTGTCATTTGCCGGGTTTCCCGCTTTTTCCACCATTGCCAAAGAACCAAGGCAAGAACCAGATTCAAGCCCAAGCCCAGAAATCCAGACTCGGGACCGTAGATGGCGGTTTGCTTCACGCCCAGTACGCCAACCGTGGTACCAAAGCCAAAGAACACATAAACACAGGCATTCCAGACCGCATGGCAAACGCTGGTCACGATGATGGAACCGGAAATCGACCGTAACATACCCCAGATCGCACCAATGACAACGGCATTCACCAACAAGACCGGGATTTGCGCCAAAGGCGGTGCGTCTTCGGTATTCATTGACACCGCCGGTATATGCCAGAGTGAAAATGCGACGCCGGTCCAGATCATGATTCTCAATTCGCCGATGCCGGCCCGCTGAAGAGAACCGTACAGCCAGCCACGAAAAAAGCCTTCTTCGGTCAGGATGGCCAAGGGAATACTGATGGCCACGGTTGTCAGGAAATCATTTCTGGCCGAAAGCCAATTCACCCTGGAAACATCGGCAACTCCAGCGACAAGACAGACCACCGCGATCACGCCAATAATCAAAAGTGGATGCAAAAGCGCAAGACCATAATGCCGCCAGCTACCCATTGCCAGTCCCATGCTTTTGCGAGGCAAGCGCTGCATGGCCCAGAAGATGAGCACAAGGGGAAACAGCGAGGCGAAACTCAAACCCGACAAGCCGGTGGCGTCCATGGCGGCATTGACTGCAATCGCCATTGCCGTTCCCACGATGGGACCAAGCAGTGCTCTGTTCATATGTCTCCCGGTATTTAATGTTTGTGCGTTCCTGATATTGAAGTCATCAGCAAGACTTGTGCCATCGCCAAACCACTGATTTCAGGCTGAAATAAGTTCAACAGAGTCGCACATGAAGGAACACGGACGTCCGGACGGACGCCAAAACCCGCTTTTCCATCATTTCATCCGCGTATTTCCGGTTTGGTCGCATTTGGGCTGACATTTTGGCCAAGGCTGATAATCTGCTCGCATCGAACACGGGGCATCACGCGACCAGCATGAAAACAACTATCTTCTTTTTTGGTCGCATCATCGTTTCCTGGCTTCTGATGTTCATCGCCACCAGCATTTTTTTCAATGTCACGGGTCTCGACCGTTTGATGGAGATTGTTGTATTCCTGTTCTGGGTAGCTTTGATCCTGCTACTTCTGGCGGCTGCCTCGCATTTCCATCATGTGCAACTGATTGATGGAAATGTTGATCTCGAAAGACTGAA
This sequence comes from Pseudomonadota bacterium, assembly GCA_029560515.1. Taxonomy (GTDB): domain Bacteria; phylum Pseudomonadota; class Gammaproteobacteria; order Xanthomonadales; family Xanthomonadaceae; genus Arenimonas. Next base: position 26,995 of record JAKQKT010000363.1, on the reverse strand, counting down.
AAACCGTCATCGCCGCCAGATCGAAATCCCGTTTGAAGAAGAGATCGCCATGCCGATGCTCGAAGCCTGCATGCGCGAACTGCCGGGCATCGAGAACATCAAGATCACGCAAGACGGCAAGCGACTGCAGGCACTGGTCAAAGCGTCGGAAAGCGACAAGAGAGATGATTCCCTCTGGAAAAAAGCCTATCAAAAGCTCGGCTTTGAAAGGAGCAACAACATCATTGCCAACGCGACCTCGGTCAATGGCGGCGTCAGTGTAAACCTGTTTTGTGGTCCGGTCGGTGCTGCATGGGCGGATTCGTTTTTCCTGGATGAAGGAACCAATTTGCAGAATGCCGAAACGGTGACCCGCGCGATATCTCGTCACATTGCCGAATATCGTCGTGGCGAACAGGCCTCGACGAGGGAGACGGTTACCGAGAAAGAACTTGCTGTCGCAAAACTCAATTTATTGCATGCACAGGTCGAGCCACATTTCCTATACAACACTCTGGGCAGCGCAAAATACCTGATCGGCAGCGATCCGGTGCGTGCCGAAGCGATGCTCGACAATCTGATCCTGTATCTGCGTCATTCATTGCCGCGCGGCGAAGATTCTCCTTCTACCCTGGGCGAAGAAGTGGAACGCACCCGCGCCTATCTGGATATTCTGAAAATCAGGATGGGTGATCGATTGCAAATCAGCATCGAAGTACCGCAGGCACTGGAAGCCATTCCGTTCCCGACCATGATGCTGCAAACCCTGGTCGAGAACTCGATCAACCATGGTCTTGAACCCAAATCCGGGGGCGGTACCATCTGGATCACCGCACGCACAGATCCATCCTCGGCCAATTTGGTAACGGTCACCGTCGCCGACGATGGCAATGGTTTCGGCAGCGGCACATCGGGTACGGGTATCGGTTTGAAAAACGTGCGGGAACGATTGAAGCTTGCCTATGACGGTGCTGCGACATTTTCGATCGTGACCAATTTTCCAAATGGCGTCGCAGCTAGTATCACCGTGCCTGCGAATGGTCCGAGGACTACTGCATGAACATGCCAATCCATTGCGTGATCGCCGAAGACGAACAAATTTTCCGTGATGCGCTTGTCAAGCTGCTCGCCATTCAATGGCCGGAACTTGAAATATCGGCGGCCTGCGAAGATGGCGCCGAAGCACTGGAAGCCATCGCCGAGCACCAGCCTGCCGTGGCATTCCTGGACATCCGCATGCCGGGCCTGAGTGGCATGGATGTGGCGGCTGCGACGGCATCGATCAGTCCGGCAACGCAAATTGTTTTCGTCACTGCCTACAACCAGTACGCCATCGACGCATTCGAAAAAGGGGCGATTGATTATCTGCTCAAGCCGATCGAACCCAAACGTTTGGCCAGCACGATCCAGCGCCTGCAAACACGCATGAACACCGGCAGTTCGGACCCCGCCGCACTGGAAGCATTGCTTATGCAGCTGACGAAGGTATTGCCGCCACGTGCGGTCGCGGAACCCATGGTGTGGCTTACTGCAAGTACCGGCAAGGAATCGCGGCTGATAATGATCGAGGATGTTTTGTATTTCCAGTCCGACAGCAAATACACCACTGTGATTACCGCCGAAGGCGAAGCCTTGTTGCGAACCCCCTTGCGCGATTTGATCAACAAGCTCGATTCAAACCAGTTCAAGCAAATCCATCGTGCCACCATCGTGAACATGAAGGCAGTTGCCGCCATAGCTCGCGATGAATCCGGTCGTGGCACGATCAAATTGAAAGGACGACCGGAAACGCTGGCAGTCAGCCTCACTTACATGTCTTTATTCAAGAACATGTAAACCGATCCGCATAAACAAGTACAAAGCCGGCCCGCTTTGGTCGCCGGTATAGGCAGACGCTTGCCTTTTTTTGGACAAACGCTTCACAACTACAAGGAGAAGTATCATGAAAAAGTCCATCGCACTCGCCTTCGCTCTGATAGTTTGCGGGCTGCAAACGGCCCATGCCCAGGTATCCGAAAACTCGACATTGTTCAGGGACATCATGAACCTTGATAGCCAGATTTTCGAACAGGGTTTCAATCAATGCAAACCCGGCATATTCGAGCAATACACGGCCAATGATCTCGAGTTTTTCCACGATACCGGCGGCACCCAAAACCGTACCGAATTCCTGCAGGCCGTAAAGAAAAATATTTGCTCCAACCCCTATGGCAAGCCTATTCGCACCTTGGTGCCGGGAAGCTCGCAAGTATTTCCGCTGGAAAACAACGGCGTACTTTACGGTGCCGTGCAGATGGGAGTGCATCGATTCGATACGAAAGGCGCCGATGTCGCGGTTGCAGGCTATACCATCGCAAAATTTACCCACGTCTGGTTGATACGCAATGGCAAGTGGCAACTGAAAACTTCGATCAGTTACGATCACCAGCACAAGGATGGAAAAATCGCCAGTGCAGTCTCGGTCAAGAACGCATTATTGAAACCCTTGAAGTTATTCGAGCTGACGATTGCATCACTCACGCTTGGGCTTTATGTGCAAGACTGAAATAAATTCATTGGCCGATCGCTCCTGCGTTCTGCCAATGAACATGTTTGGCCTTGCAGGATAAGCGGTCAATACCGAATCCATCCCGGCCCTGTCACCTTATTTTTACATCGCAGTAGTACACTTCAGGACTGTCCCGAAATTGGAGTCTTTCGATGTCAACGATCAAAGCCTGGGCCGCACATACTGCCGGCGGCAAACTGGAACCCTTCGAATATGATCCGGGCCCGCTCGGTGACGAAGAAGTCGAAATTGCGGTCGAATACTGCGGCATTTGCCATTCCGATTTGTCTTTGTTGAACAATGACTGGGGCATGACCCGTTATCCCTTTGTGCCGGGACACGAAGCCACTGGTCGTGTTGTTGCGATGGGAAATAAAGCCAAGGGCGTGAGCATCGGCCAGCGCGTCGGACTCGGTTGGAATTCGCATAGCTGCATGCATTGCAAGCAATGCCTGATGGGTCACCAGAATCTTTGCGAAAGTCTGCAACCCACCTTGATTGGCCGCCATGGCGCGTTTGCCAATAAAGTCCGCGCGCACTGGGTATGGACCATGCCCTTGCCGGAAGGACTCGATTCACGCGAAAGCGGACCCCTGCTCTGCGGCGGCATTACCGTGTTTGCACCGCTGCGCGAGTTGAATATTTCGCCGACCGCCCGTGTTGGCGTCGTGGGTATCGGCGGGCTGGGTCATATGGCGCTGAAATTCTGCAAAGCCTGGGGTTGTGAAGTGACCGCGTTTACCTCGAGTGATTCGAAAGCGGAGGAAGCACGCGCGTTCGGGGCTCACCATGTAGTTTCGACCGGTGATTCGAAAGCCATCGAAAAACTCGCCGGCACATTCGATTTAATTATCGATACCGTAAACGCGACACTTGACTGGAACGGCCTGCTCAATGCACTGGCACCGAACGGCAGACTGCATGTGGTTGGTGCCGTACCGGAACCGATTCCGGTTCCAGTATTTACCTTGTTGATGGGCCAGAAATCGGTTTCCGGATCGCCTACCGGTTCACGCGGCGCCATCGATTCCATGCTGAATTTTGCGGCACGCCATCAGGTGACGCCACAAACCGAGCATTTCCCGATGAGCAAGGTCAACGAGGCCATGGAACATCTACGTGCAGGCAAAGCGCGTTACAGAATCGTGCTTGACGCAGATTTCTCATAGGGTGCGCGTATTGCTGACCACACTGGATAACACAAATATTTGATGATGGGTTTCCCGGGCCGATGGATCGCGACCCGGGCTATGATGCAGTCAATTACATTGCAGTGGTCGCAATTGCTCTGCCAGAGAACGTGTTTTTTCACTAATTTCATTACCAGTGTGTAAAGTCGATTTTTGCTCGACGAGCATTACCAGGCATTCGTTTTCCGCAACCGGATTATGCCGCACACCTTTCGACACTACATAGAGTTCGCCTTGACCGAGCTCTACCGATTGGGTTTCCATTTCGATACGCAAATGCCCGTTCAGCACGAGAAATAATTCGTCTTCGTTCTCGTGGCTATGCCATCCGAATATGCCATGAATCCTGGCAACTTTGACGTAGACATTATCGACCTCGGCAATCACCCGTGGCGACCAAAGCTCGGAAAGCGAGGATGCGATTTTTTCCGGCGAGATTGTGCATGACATAGTGATTCCTAAACCCTGCTATTGAAATCACCGAGAAGCTTTTCCCGTTTTGAATTACGCTGAATGCGTATCTGGACTGCAAGGCATACGATCACAATACAAATGGTGACGATGGAGTCTTCGGGGCCAAAAACGCCGCCTGACAACCAGAACGGGCCATGATAGGAGCTATCGAACGGAGCAACACTTCGCCAGGCATCAATTCCCGAAAGCGGAGTTCCGGTAAGAATGATGGCGAAATTCCAGGCTGCATGGTTTGCGGCGACAATCCACAAGTTGCGGCTCAAGACAAAGAGATAGGTCCAGAATGCGCCAATCAAAGTGCCTGAAACAACATTCAACAGGGTCGCATAGATATCGGCATCGGAATTATTGCCGATATGCATGGCGGAAAATATCAATGATTGCAGCCACACAGCCCGATCAGTGCCAATGGCTTCTTCCAGAATCGTGAACAACACACCTCGATAGACCACTTCTTCCAGAAATGCGGCAATCAGAATGACTGCGGCCACGCCGAATAATTCATTTTGCGGCCCACGATAAAACGTCACTTCATAGACACCGAAGGCGAACAAGGGCAGCGTCGCCATCGCGATCAGTAGAGCACCCGACAGAGCCCCTGTTGCAATACCGAGTGGAGCAATGCGTAATTCAGTCGCGGCCCGTTTCTCGTAAAACTTCACATAGGCCCAGTAGGCCGTCAGCACGCACAGAAAAATTCCTGTTCGTCTGAACATGCTTGTGACAGCATCATCAAGATCGAAAAATGCCTGAATGCCGGGCAAAAGCAGCAATCTAAAAAACTGGACTGAAACAAAGATCGCGGCTAGCGCAAGAAACAGCTTCAAGAAGAATTTTTTGACGACAGCGATGCGGGACAATTGATGGCTCCTGATCTGATACGGGAATGTGAGTCAGATTAACCACACCAAATATGTATTGAAATAGATTTTTTTGCATTCTAGTCATGCATAATTGCATGACATTGAATACTAGCCAGTGGGCAACCGATGGAATGGAGTGATGTACGTATTTTTCTGGCCATTGCCCGCGGAGGCACGCTTGGGGCTGCGGCAAGGAAGCTAGCCCTGGCGCAACCCACCATGGGCCGGCGCTTGAATACGCTCGAAACCGCGGTGGGGCACAAACTCTTCCAACGCACAGCCGATGGCTTCGTGTTGACCGATGAAGGCTCTTCGATGCTCGCCCACGCAGAGCGAATGGAAGAGGAAGCGCTCGCGATTCAGCGTCAACTTGCCGGAAACGCCCATCAACTCGAAGGTGGATTGAAGCTTACCTCCTCCGATTGGTTCGGCACCCATGTGCTGTCACCGGTGCTGGCTGAGTTTGCTATTCAACAACCCAGAATTACCGTCGAACTTGTTACCGATGCTCGTTTCCTGAGCCTCTCGCGGCGCGAGGCTGACTTGGCATTTCGCATCAGACCGTTCAATGAACCGGATGTCGTCTCGCGAAAACTACTTCATATGCAGTACGGCGTGTATGCACGCTCGGGCATGAAGCCGCCGGTTCCCGGAAATGGCGACGGCGCGTCGCTAATCACACTGGAAACAGGATTTACAGGAATGCCCGATGATAGCTGGCTACAAAAAATGTTACCGAAAGCAAAAATCGTGTTTCGTAGCAATAGCCGCGATGTGCAAGCCAAAATATGCGAGCAAGGCATCGGAATTTCAGTATTGCCTATCCCGCTGGGCGACAAACTGGTCGGGGTTGAACGACTTGATCTTGGCGAAGAACCGCCGGGTCGCGACACCTGGGTCGGCTATCATCGTGATTTGAGAAGGCTCGCTCGCCTTCGAGCATTACTCGACTTGGTTATCGAAAAACTGGCAAACTGAAATATCAGCGGAGTTGGCTGTCCTTGCTGCCGCGCCGGTTATATCCACCGGCATTTTCATCTTCGTGATCTTTCGCTTCCTGGCACGGCACGCACAAACGCACGCCGGGAACGGCTTTGCGCCGAGCTTCCGGTATTTTGGCATCGCATTCTTCGCAGCGTTTCAGACTCTCGCCTTTTGGCAATTTACTGCGGACCCGGTTGATACCATCTTTGACGGTGGCATCAATCTGGTCTTGTACGGCACCATCGCCCGCCCAGCCTGTCGCCATCTCACACTCCTTCAACGTAAATTACGAACCTGTGCAAAATAATGGCGCCCTTTTTGCCGCTTTCAAGCCAAGAATGCCGGAGCTTTCCGACTCTAGCGATGAAACAATCTATATACCGGCCAGGAGATTGCCACCAAGCCAAGTGCAATCAGGCTATTCCGGAAATCACTGAATAATGCGGCAGCGATGAAAGCCAGTGAACCAAGCAGTGCCAGGCCTGGCACAAACGGATAGGCCGGTACGCGAAACGGACGTATCGCATCGGGCTGACTTTTTCGCAAAATGAAAAGCGTACTGAACGTCAGCGCATAGTTGCTGACAAACAGGAAAGCCAACATCGCGATGACCGTATTGAAAGTGTTAGTCACGATCAGCAGCAGCGCCAGCGTGATGCTGATAAACAAGGCGGAGGCCGGAGTGCCGCCCGAATTCACGCGATTCAGAATATTAGGCAACAGGCCGTCCCGACTCATCGCGAAGGGCACGCGCGATGCCATCAATGTCAGAGCGTTCACCGAAGCGATTAGGGAAATGACCATCACGACACGAAGTACCGTATCGCCCATGGGTCCGAAAAGATGAACGGCCGCACTGGCAGCGACGAAGGGGTCACCGGCCATTTTCGATAAAGGAATCACGCTTAAAAATGCCGTATTCAACAAAAGATAAATCGCAATGACGAGTAATACTCCCCCAATCATCGTGCGCGGAATATCGCGCCCTGGGTTCTTCAATTCTTCACTGAAATAGACCGGCCCGGTCCAACCATCGTAGGTAAAAATCGCCGACTGCAGGGAAATAATCACCGCCGCCGCGAGTGCAATGCCGGACGGCATTGTGACCACAACAGTTTCAACTTCAGCCTGTGGCACCGACCCGATCGTCATGTACAAGGCAACGAGAGCCAGACCGATCAATGCAATCGCCTTGATAAGACTGCTTGCCTGCTGTGCAGCATCCCCGATGCGGATACCTCGCCACTGCAAAAGCCCAAACGCAACCGTCACAGCACAGGCCGTAATTTTTTCATGCCCTGCCAACACCGGAATCAGCGGGCCGACATATTCGCCAAGGACAATCGCGACGGCTGCGATGCTGCCGCAAGTCGAAAGCCAATCCGTCCAGCCCACGACGAAGCCGGGATAATCGCCCAGACCATTTTTCACCAATGGATACAAGCCGTCGGAACGGGGATGCATGGCGGCCAACTCTGATACCGTGAGTGCACCGAGCAGTGCGTACAAGCCACCCGCAAGCCAAACCGCCATGAATATAAACGTCGAGGGTACGTTGGCGGCCACTTCACCCGGCGTGCGCAAGATACCCATCCCGATAGTGTTGCCGACCAATATCGCCAGGCCAAACGCAACACCCAATACCTTCAGAAGATTGCCCGAGCGTTGCATGCCGATATGCGTGGCATGATCGAGCTGCACTGCCTGTTCCTGATCATGCTTGCTTGTCATGGCATTCCCGCATGTGGTCTACAGCAGGCAGAGTAACCTAAAAATCGATTCGGCTTGCCTGAGCCTCGCCTTGGCTACCGCTTTCGATGACTGCACCATTGTTATCCAGCACATCGAAGCTGAGCGTCGAGATGAAGGATTTCCCGTCGCCCGACAATGTAATTTTCTCCAGCAATACGGCACTACCGCCCGGTGGCCAGCCACCGCCGCTGGCAATTTCCTCGAATGCTTTCGGCGGATTATTCCAGAAAAATTTGTACTTGGCTTCGTACTGCCTTGCGCCGGTTTTTCGCCACACGCCATAGGCTGGTGGAACCGGAGGTGCCGAATCATGATTCGACGATTCGGTCATCGTACCGCCGGCATTGAAAACATACATGAACTCCAGATCTTGTATGGACGCCAGCACGCCGCTGCTGAATTGCACCTTGCCATGCCAGGCGCCGACCAGCCCGGGTTCAACCGAACCGGTTTTGGCGAATGACGTCATTGCAAAAGCCGTCGTCAAAAAGAACAGGAATAGAATTGCTACCCGCTTTTTCATTTTTGTTTTCCCGAGCCTGAGTATTCGCCGAAGTCTAGGCCTTGCTTGCAGTTTGGACAATACGAGACATCAGGCAAAGCGATTTTTTACTTCGGCGGTATCGAAAACCGAATGTCTGGCAGGTTTCCATCGATACAAAATAATGATGGCGAGGATGACGCAGACCAAACCGGGAACACTCGCCTCCAGACCAAACTGCCCGACACTCAGCCATGCTGGTCCGCCCGTGAACGAAGGAATCAGAAAACCCTGCTCGCTGTTACCGCTCACGCCAAAACCCAATACACTACCTTGCATCCAGTTGGCCATGAAATGCAGGCCAATCGGCAGGGCAAGACTTTTGGTGCGAAGGAATGCGAGACCAAACATTATCGATGCAAGAAAAATATTCAGTCCGGCCAAAAACTTTACGTTACCCGTCATGCCCGGATTATTCAGATGCGTCAACAAGAACCAGGCCGCAAGCAGTATTTGTGCCGGCCATTGTCCGAGCCCGTTGATGAATCTTTGGAAGATAAACCCGCGGAACAACAACTCTTCGGCAAAGGCAACACTGATGCAGCCAATAAGTCCCGACAAAATGGTGGATTGCGCTTCCGGATTCCATTGCCAATGTACCTCGCCGATGGCTGCCAAAAGCAAGGCAGGTAACAGCATCAGAGTCGCGCCTGCGGCGCTGCCGAGCAGGAATTGCCCCAACCAGCGGCGATTGAATTTGCCAAGCAGTTCCGAAAGTGGGCGTTTCCGCAATTGTTGGCAAATCCACGAAGCCAGCAGTACGACCAGGGCCTGAAGCGGCATGCTGACTTCAAAATGGAACTTCCACGCAGCCAGCATTGTTGCACCAAGAATGGCGGCCATAATCAGGAAGAACAGTAGAAACCACCATCCATTACGGAGCTTGCCGAATGGGTCGAATAAAATTTTCTTGATCATCTTGAGCCAATCCCTATTGCGCCAGTATGGTAAACCGCAGGCATAATTTATATAGGTCGTAAGCCATCGTGACCCTCAGCCTATGCGAATATCACGAGCCTGCCGCGCTATCATTGCCGTATGAAATTTCCTGGCTCAAAAGCAAAGCGTGTTCTGCGAGTTACCGCTCGCATCTTCGTCATCGCAGTAGCGGCTTATCTGGCACTCGTGGTGTTGGTAAGGCCTTCCAACAGTCGTGATTGGTCGCCGGATACCGGGCGCACTGCTACCGCCGTGATCAACCATGATTTCGTGGATATCGCCAACGTACGCAACGCAAATTACCGTTCGACCACCGACTACGACGTGCGCTGGGAAAACCGTCGCTATGACCTGCGCAAGCTCGAGTCGGTCTGGTTCGTCGTGGAGCCTTTTTCGGATTGGCGCGGACCGGCCCATACCTTCCTGAGTTTCGGTTTCGGCAATGGCGAGTACATCGCCATTTCAGTCGAAATCCGCAAGGAAAAGGGCGAATCTTTTTCTCCGGTCGGAGGGTTGCTACAGCAATACGAATTGATCTATGTGATCGGCGACGAACACGACCTGATCGGGCTGCGTGCGAATTATCGGCATGACGATGTCTATCTTTACAAAATGCGTGCAACACCCGAACAGATACGCGAGTTGTTTGTATCGATGCTGGAACGCGCCAACCAGGTGGCCGCCAATCCCGAGTTTTACAATACCCTGAGCAATACTTGCACCACCAATATCGTCGAACATATCAATAGTCTGGTGCCCGGCCGCATTCCGCTCAGCTACAAGACACTGTTGCCGGCCTATTCCGATGAACTGGCATTTGATCTTGGCCTGATTGATACCGCGCTGTCTCGCGATACCTTCCGCGCCGCACACAAAATAAACGATATGGCGAAACGCCATGCGAATGATACGGATTTTTCGGCAGCCATTCGTCATCGCGATTAGTTTCAAATAGTTTCAAAACGTGAATTGTCGTTCGAGAGTCTGGATCAAGCCTTCCCGCTTTTCGAGCAGAAACCAGAACCGTGCATCGCCATTGTCGATAATTCTGTCGTACTCTAGCCGCTCCTGAATGCCCTAGTGATTTAGCATGAGCAAGCTTCTGAAGAAATTTTTCTGGCTCCTGGTCGCGGCATTGGCAGCTTCCTGCCTTGCCGTTCTTGCCCTGCATCGTGGCGAGACCATCAATGCTGCGTGGGTGATTGGCGCAACCGTTGCCATACAGATGATCGGCTATCGGTTTTACAGCCGTTATCTTGCCGACAAGGTACTCGGGCTCGATGGCAGCCGTGCCACGCCAGCAGTACTTCGCAACGACGGGCTGGACTACGTACCGACCGATCGCTGGGTCGTCTTCGGCCATCACTTCGCCGCCATTGCCGGTGCAGGCCCCTTGGTCGGGCCGGTGTTAGCCGCACAGATGGGCTACTTGCCCGGATTGTTATGGCTGTTGTTTGGCGTCGTTCTTGCCGGTGCCGTGCAGGACTTCATGATGCTGTTCTTTTCGCTGCGTCGTGGCGGTGGTTCACTGGGCGAAATGATCCGCCACGAAATCGGTCCAGCGGCAGGCACGATAACGCTGATCGGCATTCTGATGATCATGATGATTTTGCTTGCCGTGCTGGCGCTTGTGGTCGTGAAAGCATTGGCAATCAGCCCATGGGGAACCTTCACCGTAGCGATGACCATTCCGATCGCGTTATTGATGGGTATCTACATCCGTTACCTCCGGCCCGGTCGTGTATTGGAGGTCTCTATACTGGGCCTTGTCCTGCTGCTGCTTTCAATCCACTTTGGCGGCATTGTCGCCGCGAATCCGGATTGGGCGCCATTATTCACTTTCGATGGCAAGGCACTCGCATGGATGCTGATCGCCTACGGATTTCTCGCCTCGGTATTGCCGGTCTGGTTATTGCTGGCACCACGAGATTATCTGAGTACTTTTTTGAAACTGGGTACTGTCTTGTTGCTGGCGGTCGCAGTCGTGATTGCCATGCCGCAACTGCATATGCCGGCGGTGACGCAATTCATCGATGGCAGCGGTCCGGTATTCGCAGGCAGCCTGTTTCCGTTTCTGTTTATCACCATTGCATGTGGTGCGGTTTCGGGCTGGCATGCCTTGGTATCGTCAGGCACCACGCCGAAACTGCTAGCCAATGAAGCCGATGCCCGCATGGTTGGCTACGGTGCGATGCTGATGGAATGTTTCGTAGCCGTCACGGCACTGATCGCTGCATGTGCCTTGCAACCGGGCGTCTATTTTGCAATGAACTCGCCCGCCGCCATCATTGGCAGTGATGTACACCAGGCCGCAGCGACCATCAGCCAATGGGGCTTCGTCATCACCCCGGAAATGCTGACGCAAACGGCGGACCAAATTGGTGAAACCACGATTCTTTCCCGCACCGGCGGGGCCCCCACTCTGGCCGTGGGCATGGCGCAGATTCTCAACCAGATTTTCAGCGGAACCGGCATGCTGGCATTCTGGTACCACTACGCCATTTTGTTCGAGGCATTATTTATCCTGACGACCGTCGATGCCGGTACGCGCATCGGACGTTTCCTGATCCAGGATCTCGGAGGCATGGTCTGGGCGCCATTGAAACGTACCGACTCCTGGCTGGCCAATATTTTCGCGACTGGCTTATGCGTATCGGCCTGGGGCTATTTTTTGTATCAGGGCGTCATTGATCCGCTGGGCGGCATCAATACCCTCTGGCCCTTGTTCGGCATGGCCAACCAAATGCTGGCGGCGATTGCATTGACCTTCGCTACCGTCTGCCTGGTCAAGATGAAACGCGAACGCTTCATCTGGATCACCTTGATCCCGACGATCTGGCTGGTGATCTGCACATTGGTGACTGGCTGGATGAAATTGTTCAGCGAGGATGTTCGAATCGGTTTCCTGGCACATGCGCGAAAATTCTCGGAGGCCATCTACAGCGGCACCGTCTTGGCACCGGCAAAATCTCTTGAAGAGATGCATCGGGTAGTACAAAACGATTATGTCGATGCGACACTCACCGTCATATTGATGGCGCTGGTTATCTCCTTGCTGGTATTGGGTTTGCGTGCTGCTCTTAAAGCCTATAAATCACAAACGGCGACGGCACAGGAAACTCCTTATGTGGCAGCCTGATTTTTTATCGTCGATATGGAAGCGCGCCAGACAAACGGCGCGCAGCATCATCGGCGTACCGGATTACGACGCTTATCTGCGACATTGTCACGAACACCATTCGGGGCAGACCCCGATGAGCTATGCCGAATTTTTTGCCGAACGACAGACCGCGCGTTATAAAGGTACCGGTGGTCGTTGCTGTTGACAGGCGAACACTCTCAACAAAAAATCATCGCGCTTTCATGTGAGCAACCAGCTGATCCAGTGCCTTGCCCCAACCTTCCTCGAAGCCCATTTCTTTGTGTTTCTTGCAGTCTTCCGGATTGCCATGAATCACGCAGGCGCTGTACTTGCAGCCATCGCCATGCGCTTCGAGCGTGATCACGGCAGTGAATAAAAATGACTCGCAGGTTTCGCCACCTTTTGGCATAGCCGGGCGATAACCCGGCTCGAGCGCATTGGTCCAGACCAGTTTTTTATTCGGCACGATTTCCAGATAGCAACCCGAGTTAGGAAATTTCTCGCCCTCCGGTGACTGCATCACGGTCCTGAACATGCCACCGGGGCGCAAATCCAGTTCACACTCGATGGTTTGCCAGGGTGCAGGCGTAAACCATTTCAACAAGTGTTCCGGTGTAGTCCATGCTGCCCAGACGAGCGAGGGCGGAATATCGACGATGCGTTCGAATACCAGATCCAGCATCGGGTCAAATTGCGTTGTGTCGCTTGCCATCATTTTTTCTCCTTGATCGTTTCGAGGTAATTGTCGAGCTGGTTCAAACGTTTTTCCCAGACATCGCGGTGTTCGACCAACCATTGCTCGGCCATCTTTAGCTGCTTTGGCGCAACCTGATAGGTGCGTATCCGGCCAATCTTTTCGGAATGCACTAGACCGCACTCTTCGAGCACGTTGAGGTGCTGAGTAAATGACGGCAAGGCCATTTTGAATGGCTGTGCCAGCTCACTGACTGCTGCCGGACCCTGACTCAGCCGCTGAAGTACCGCGCGGCGGGTCGGGTCTGCCAGAGCGTAAAAGACTCGGTCCAGTCGGGATAATTGCTTAGCCATATGCCTAAGCATAGGACTCCATTAAACTTAGGTCAATACCTAACTATAAAGACGAGAATAAAGCGATGAACCTTAAATCCTTGCGGTCGCCTCTTGACTGGGAATCCTCATCAAAAGGTCCGCCATGCGCCTGATCCATGCCTATCTCGTCATACTCGATATCAGCGGCTATACCCATTTCATCACCCAACGCACTGTGAGTCTTTTGCATGCCGAACAGATCATCACCGAACTGATGGAAACAGTGATCGATCTGGCCGAGCATCCGCTTCAGGTGAACAAACTCGAAGGTGATGCCGCCTTGCTCTATCGCGAATGGGTGCCGGGTGAAGCGGATGTGGCAAAAAGTATTTTTGAGCAAGTGAACGCCTTCTTTCCTGCGTTTTACGCATGCCTGGCAAGGCAACGCGAAAACCGCGCGAACTGCACTTGCGAAGCCTGTACGAACATCGACAATCTGGCGCTGAAAGCATTCGTGCATGCGGGAGAAATTGCAGTGAAACAGGTACGCCAATTCGAAGAGCTCGCCGGGGAAGACGTTATCCTGATCCATCGTCTGCTCAAGAATCATGTCGCTGCACGCGATTATGTGCTGATGACGGAAGCCGCCCGTGCAGGCGCCCTACTCTCGATGGAGACCTTGCAAAAACATCGCGAAGAACTGGAAGGTGTCGGCGAGACGCATCTGTGGCTCACGGATTCAACACAGATGCGGACTTTGTTCGACGGCTTATGACTCAAGTATTCGCGGCAATGAAAGCATAACCGGCATTGGGAACATATTCGATCCAGGCGGCAGCACCGCCGGCATTGGCGAGTTTTCTTCGTAATCGATGCACAACCTGCTTCAAGGATTCACGGTCAGCCGCATCACGATCCGACCAGACGAAGCCGATCAATTCATCCGCATCGACCGGTCGGCCCCGATGGCTCAGTAACAAGCGAAGCAAACGAAGATCCAGTGGCGAAAGACGAATCGCGGGACCTCCATTTACCTGCGCTTCGCTGCGTTCGATATCCAGCACCAGGGGGCCCCAGGAAAGCACCGAATCTTCCAGCGGCTCGTTGCCACGACGCAATAATGAGCGCACACGTGCCAGCAGCGCACGCGGACTGAAGGGCTTTCTCAGATAATCGTCGGCGCCGAGATCCAGGCCTTGCACTTCGTCTTCTTCGGTAGCACGGACGGTCAGCATCATCACCGGTACCTGGCTGAATTTGCGTAATTGGCCAAGTACGCCGAAGCCATCAAGCAAGGGCAGATTGACATCGAGAATCACCAGATCCGGCTTGTGCTCGCGCAGTCGCAACAGCGCCTGCTCGCCATCGAACGCCGTCAGCACCTTGTAACCGGCACCATGCAATGCAAAGCGAAGCAGACCCACCAGTTCCACGTCATCGTCAACAATCAGGATATTCATGTGGGTTCTCCAATCGGCAATACGATACCAATTCGTGCTCCGTTTCGATGCATCGGCGCTTCAATCTTGACCTCGCCGCCATGCCCGACAACGATCGCGTGAACAATTGCCAAACCCAATCCGGTGCCACGCTGGCTTGGCTCTTCATGCGGCGAACGTTTGAAGGGCGCGAACAGATCGTTGCTTGAACGAAGCGATAATAATCCGGCGCCTTCGTCTTCGACCCACACGGTGACTTGCTGTTGAGTCCATTCCATATCCACCCAGATCGTGGTTTGATCGGGAGCAAATTTGTTCGCATTCGCCAGCAAATTCACCATCACGGAAAACAGTCGCGGAGGGTCTCCGGTCAATATCGGACCCGGTAAAAGCGAATGCACGATCTTCTGGTCGCGCTGATCGATCAGCGGTTGAATCAATTCGATGGCATCGGCGATAACCGAAGCCATATCCACCGGCTGGCTACGCAGACGCATTTCGCCGCTTTCAATCCGGACGCTATCCAGCAGGTTGTCGACTAATTGAGACAGACGCATGGTGCCGCGATATTGGGCATCGGCAAGACCAATCGCGACGGCGTCGGAACTGGAGCGTAAGTGATCGCGCAGTAATTCATTCGAGGCGATTTGCGCCGACAATGGCGTCTGAAATTCGTGCGAAAGATTGGCCAGGATCCGGTCGCGGATTGCACGGGCCGCTTCGATCGCATTTTCCTCGCGTACCACCAATACCTGACGATTGCCGCTTGCCGCCAATCGCCGCAAGGTCAAAGGCCGCATCTTGCCTGCCGGTGTATAGCGTTCCAGTGCGGGCATTCCGACGGCAGAATTTAAATCGCCATGACTGCCGGCAGGAATCAATATCGCTTCAATCGGCTTACCGAGAACTTCCTCGCGGGTGCTGCCAACCAATGCGAGAAACTGGCGATTGGCATAGTGAATATTCTGATCGGTATCTACGCCGACAATTCCTTCATCAACACCGTCCAGCACGGCATCAAGCTCCTCGCGCTGATTGCGCTCGGTGGCGGTGAGCGTACCGACCTGCTGCCGCATTTGTTCCAGGCTTGCCGCCAGCGCGACCGGCTCTGCAAGAAAGGTGACTGGCGAAGGGACAGGAGTTTCGAGATCGCCGCTACCCAGACGCTCCGCATCACGCGCCAACTGCGCGAAGGGTCTTGAAATACGAGCCGACAGCAGAATGGCCAATGCGAGCGCAATGCCAACCGTCAACAAACTCGACAGACCAAAGGAAGCCAGCCATTCAAAAAACCGGCGCCCCACCCAGTCTTGTGCAATCCGAGTGCTGAGCAAGGCATCGGTTCCACCGTCCTCATCACGAAAACTCATGATACGAACGGCCGCGCTCGAGCCGACTCTCTCGAAAGTCTCTGCTTCTCCCGTAGCCGAAACTTTGCTGAGCGCCATCACCCAGGCATTTTTGCTGCCTATCAGGTTACGTAAATGTGGCTGAAGCTCGACCGTAATAAGATCGGTTGCCGGGCGTACGGCCAGCCGGTCGCCCAGCTTTTCCGCCACCACGATCGAAGCCTGCGGATAGGAACGGATTTCGCGTTGCACCACCCGCCAGGCTGTGCGTTTCTTGTCAAACACCAGGCCAGTACTGAAACTGGGCGGCGCAGGGCCGATTTCAGCAATCGTGCGGCCGTTCATTTGCACACGGATATATTCGATATCGCTCGTATCGTGAAAGCTCTGGACCAGCTTGCGGGCCTTCGTCAATTGTCCGCGCTGCAGATAAAATCTCAGCGTGGGTTGTTCGGCCAGCAGATCGGCGCCGACGCTCAATTCACGTTCCCATTCCTGCAACCTTCGGCGGGCGTCGGAGGTAACACGTTCGGCCTCGGTACGCGCCTGTGCAACAACGGCCGAACGTATGGTCCCTACCCCAGTGGCGAGCAACAACACCGCAAACAGTAGTACCAGCCCAATATGGCTGGTGAGCAGTAATTGTGACAAACGCCGACGTGTGGACATGAAAATAACCTGCCAATTGCGAACCGTGATGCCATCCCGACAATGCCGCTGATGGAGCGCACATTATGAAGGATCGAATACCGCTTCCGGCTCAATTCTTGTTTTTCGTATTTTTGCTTATTTTTGGCTCGCCCAAAAAAAATACCAGCCTCGGGCCCTGAATCCGGAGGCTGGTATATACACAACGATAACCGGTCTAGACGGTGATGCGGAGCGCAGGGTTAAGATAGCCCCGCGTCCAGCCCGTGTCAGTTATTGCGGCGTTATGAATTATGATTTTTTTTGTGAAATCGAGACCTTGATCCGACTTATCTGAATCGGAAATAAAGATTTCCAGATTTTCCGGGCCTTTTCCATCATGTCTCTTTTTCCAACTGGGCCTCATCGTTGATGGCCTTCAACACTTCGGCGCCACCCAATACCGCGATTTTACCGTCCATTTTCTGCCAAAGATTCATGGCCTCCAGCTGTGCCACGGTATAGGTTTTGCTCAGATACTGGGCCACCGTGCCATTGGCATGACTGAATCCCTGGCTCATGTCGAAGATATAGGAAATCAACAATCCCAGCGGCAAATAGGCGACGGCGATTTCACTGACACGTCGTCCGACATTATTGATTTTCTGCGTGTCGCTGAGCCCTGCGCTAAACCACCAGGCATCGTGGGTGGCGGAACTGATAAACAACAATGATTTCGGATAGGACAAATTCGTCCCGACCACTTTGTCGGAAAATGCCGCAAATGAATTGTAGGGGTCATCACCGTGACTTAAATAAGCGTCGAGTGCAGGTACGTAAGGCGTTGTGTGGCCCAGAGGCGGCAGATACTTGATTTCGATGGCGATATTCATGGTGCGTGCCACTGCTCGCAGGAATGCCGTCGTGCCGAAACAGCCTGCCGTCCAATGCCGCAAGGTAGGCGAATAACTGGCATTGATAGTGCCTTCGATCACTCTCGCCACCGGTGGGCATCCGTTGTATTGCCAATGTGCCTGCATATTGGCAGAACTGGTCGAACCCACCAGGAAGTGGCTCATCTTGTCGCCGCACCATGAAAGCAAACGCGAATATGCGCGAGCCTTGGCGTCATAGAGAACGGTGGTATTGGTTTGTCCGGCAGCAAGTTTGAGTTGATTGGGAATATCGTTGAGTTGCAGAAAGCTGTACACATAATCGGGCGGCGCAAGCGCGGTGAAACCGCCACCAAATACGCCGTTAAATTGGTAGGTATCTAGATTCACGTTTCTCGAGAAGAACTGTCGACTGTCAAACAGCACCTTCAACTCATTGGCGCTCATCTGCGTGATTGACCACGGCAAATCACCGCGAATTTCGATGGCCAGACTATGTGCCACATGCGCCAGATAAAGATCCCAGGCATCTGCCGTGGAAATCATCGTGGCCGAATCGGGTGTTGGCGCAATGTTGACGGGCACTTTCGGCAAGCCACTCGCATAGCCACGGAAGGCCTTGATGTAGGCATCGTTCAATGAAGATTGGGAACGGCCCCAGCTTGCATAAGGCGACATCACCAGATCGGTACGTTCCCAGGTAATGGCATCGCGCACATTGGGATGTTGGTTCAGCCAATCGCTCAGCTTAGGTACGTATTGGAATTGGGTCGGCGGAATCCATGTGCCCGGTTGCTGCCACGGAGTGCCAGCAGGTAATTGCATCGCATTGGCCTTGGTCCAATACATTGGCAGCATTAATGCGGCGGTGGTGATGCCAATGTTTTTCAGAAAGCGACGGCGGTTCGGCGATGATTGCATTGGATAGACGCTCTCGATGAGTTAAAAGTTGGGTGCAAGATCAGGTGTACGCGGTAACCGTCATTTAGCGGCCACCCAACTTTTTCCGTATCGACGTGCAACAATGCCTTTCTCACGCGAAATCGGAATTGCACAATGCGACATGTTCTCTGCCTTTGGGATCCCTCAAGACATTCTTCTTTGCCGACCAGTCGTGAAGAAGCAATCGAAATGGCGGACCGACTCGGCTCAATGACTGACAGCGCAAATACCAGGTTTATCGAGTTTGCCGAATTGCTCGTGCAGAGCTACAAAGAAGACAATTTCGTGAAAGAGAACTTTACCGATTTAAAAGCTTTCTGGGGTTCTGATCCAGCCCAGGATGCGGCCATTTGCACGTCGGCCATTCTGCGTCTGTCGATTCCGGATGACGATGGAATCCGGCAAATATCACATGCCGTAAAGCCGCCGCAGAGATTGGATTGGTGACCTTCGATGATGAAACAGGTATGTGTTTTCTTCCCGACGGAACAATACTTCCGGAAGAAGACCGTGAAATGTGGGAATTCAATCTAGCCGAAATGAAAGCGGAACCGCCTGCTCCGAACGCGGAAAAACCCGATGGTCGATCATTCATGGAGAAACTTGGCGGGGAACTCTTCAATGCCATTGGGCAAGGAAATAATCACCAGTCATGAAAGCTCGCCCGCTTTCAATATAGCCAGGGAACCAGGCGCTCGGTGTGCTGGCAGTACGAACGATAGCTGTCACCAAAAGCAAGAAGTAGCGCTGCATCTTCTTCATGAATTCGATAAAGATAATCGATAAAAATGCACAGCACCAATACGGCGAAGGCGAGAAAGCGTATCTGCGTCATGGCGGATCCCATGTCCGGCGTTGAAATTCGAGACTATAATACTTACAGATTCGTGGCGATCCATTAAGGCAGGATAGGCAATGACTGCAGGCACAGGGAAGAAAATACGCCGCTTCTTGTGGCTTGTGATCGCGATGACCCTGCTTTGGGTTTATGTATTACGCCCGGTATCGCCCCGAACCGGGCCAATGCCCGCAGCACTCAATGATGGCTGGTCCATAGATCAGGATGCCGAAAAGGATTTTGACACCGGCGCTCTACACAAAGCCATTGAAGCCTCGCTCGATGGCCCGTTCAATATCCACAGCGTGATCGTCGAACGGCATGGCAGGCTGGTTGCCGAATACTATCAAGGCGGCTCTGACCGCTCCGTTTATGCACTGGTCTCCGCGCGACACAATTTCAGCCCCACAGAAATACACGATGTGCGTTCAATCGGGAAAAGCGTCACCAGCCTGCTTTTCGGAATCGCACAGCAACAGGGTGCCATCGGCCCAACTTCTACGCCGGTTTTTGATTTTTATCCCGAACTGAAAGATATCGCCATTCCCGAAAAGAAACGCATCACCCTGGAAGATCTTCTCAATATGAGTAACGGTCTCGACTGGCATGAAGGCGAAGGAACATTCAATGATGAATTGAAGCTGATGTGGAAAAGCGATATTCCGCGTTATGTACTTGGACACGATCTTGTAAAAACTCCCGGCACAGCGTTCAACTATAACGGTGGCGGCACGGCTCTATTGGCAGACATCATTACCCGCACTACCCATCAAAAATTCGATGACTATGCGCGTGACAATCTATTCGCGCCACTGGGAATCACTGATTGGGAATGGGTAAACGATATTCACGGCCGACCGCTATCCTTCAGCGGGCTTAGAATGCGGCCGCGTGATCTTGCCAAGATAGGGCGACTCGTCCTCAATAAAGGTCGCTGGAACAACAAACAAATCGTGCCTGAAGCATGGATCGAAACATCACTCACGCCGAAGTTTGTCACCGGCGTCAGCAACTTCACCTATGGCCATCAATGGTGGGCCGGCAGCGTTGAATGGCAAGGAAGGGAAATTCCCTGGCACGCAGGTTTCGGGAATGGCGGCCAACGCCTTTTCGTCGTTCCCGATCTGGACCTTGTTGTGGTGACTACGGCTGGTGCATATGATGAAGACGCTACGGCTATAAGGGTAAATCGCTTGTTGCGAGAGATAGTTCAGACAGCGAGATAATGAGAAAGTGATAATTTATTTTTATGTCCTTTATCCTGACAAAAATTCGTGCTTTTCCGATATCCGACCTCACTGAATCATACTGGCGCCTATGAAAACGACCTCCGGAATCCAGCCCCGTCCTTCTCCTTTTCTCGGTTTTATTTTTTCGGCACTCATGCTTTTCGGCGGCACGGCACAAGCAACCTGCACGCCCAATCCGGATGTAGCGAAGTTATACCCGGCTTTGGCCAAGTCCGACTGCAAGCTGGTCGATACCCAGCAATTCGGCAATGTCGCGATTCAAACCTATCAGGATTCGCTGATGCCGGAGGCTTCCGCCAAGGTATTCCGTGCGGCGATTGCAGAGGCCGGAGTGAAGTCGATGGCCTCTTTCAGCAAGCTGAAGCCCGGCATTCAATACCATGCTTTGCAGTTCGTGATTTCTCCGAAGGCCGATATCGGCGGGGTCGCCGCGGTACCGCAGGTGGTGGGCGTTTCCAATAGCGATATCTGCATCATCACGATCAATGGCGATATCAATTCCCTGAACATGGAAGGTGGCGGCAAGGCGGTCGATTTCCCTGCCCTGTTTGGTGAAACCTTCAAGAACACGATTGCCCATGAAGTCGGCCATTGTTTCCAGAACTGGAATTTTCCTGCCCAGAGCAAATTGAGCTCGGCACACTGGTGGGATGAAGGCACAGTGATGTACCTCGCCGGCACCCTGTATCCGTTTGCAACGCCGAGTCAGGCGAGGGTGGTGAAGGAATTCGACAAGTTGTCGGCCACCACACCACTGACCCAACTCGATTACCAGACCTATGTTTTCTTTTCCTGGCTGGGGCAAAAGCGAGGTGCCAAAGCCATGTTCGATTTCATGGCCGCCATGCCGAAAGCCAATGGCGAAATGGCACAACGCAATGCATTGCTTGCCTATCTATCCCCGGAAGAAATGCAGAAGTTTGCCTACGATTACGTGGACGGAAAAATCAAGGGACCGAAGATGGAGGTGATCGGCAAACCCGATCTCGGCCAAATGCAATTGATCAGTGGCAGCACCGAGAAGAAATTCACCGGCAAGCCTTTCACGATCATGAGGGGTCAATTCACCATCAAGGACGGCGACTACGAAGTGAGCACCAGCTCAAGTGCAAAACCCGAAACCGCTTACAGCCACACTGCTTTTGCCTGGGGTGCGATGGACAAAGAAGTTGAGGCGGCCTGTTCGTCGCCACCTGTCTATCAATATGCTGCCTTCGTGACCGGCAGCAAGGACCTGACGGAAAACCTGAAAACGAAATTGCTGAAATCCGACAAGGAATGCAAAGCCTGCAGTGATCTGGGGCAACGCGACAAATGCGTGATCGGCCGCTGGATCATGGACGATGAATCGCTCGCCTCGTTCCTGCAGCTGGCATGGGACAATCAGACCGGCCCGCTGATTACCGGCGATGCGATCTTCGAATTCCTGGGCAATGGCCAGATGAAACTGACTTTCCAGAAGTTGAAAATTGTCGTCTTCTATAAAGTTTCGCAATCCACCGTCATCGTCAATGGAACCCAGAGTGGAACCTGGTCGAGCACCCCCGGAACGATGCGCTCTTGCCCGGTCAGCAATACCGTGATGCTGGATACCACCATCCGAATATTCTACCCGGCTGATATCACCACAAAGCACATGATTCCCGGTCAGGCCGAAACCACTGATTTCCAGTATCAATGCAAAGGCAACACCATGACACTCTCGCACAACGATGCCAAAGTGAAGGGTAAACAGGTGATTTGGCATTTATCGAGAGAGAAGTGATGGCATGAAGCACTCATCGACGTTCGGCAACTTAATGCGCAATATCAATCACCAGTCGCGAGGGACCAGTCAGTGCACTCGGGATGTATTCATTCTCGCGCATGATGCCGGCGACCCAGGTAACTTCACCCTCGAAGTCGCAGGTGCGCACCAATTCACGCAGGGCAATCTGGTTGCTGACACGACGATTGGGACCGCTTGTCGCGATGCCTGAATCGGTATGCGCGCTGGCGCCGCGAAACGTGATTTGCAGCCAGGCATTGCCGGCGACGGCGATTTGTTCACCACTTCCACAATCGGTCACCCGTTTCGGCTCGACGTATTTCACTTCCCACTCGGGTAATCCGGTATCACTGAATTCGAAAACAATTCTGTCCATACCTGCCTGTGCGCCAGTGCGAACTGCATTCAGGGTTTGCAGGGTTCCGCCATTGGTATTGCCAACCACTGATATTCCTCTCGTTTGAGCGTTGCTGGCAGCTTCGCCGGGTTTCACTTCATCAGGCATTGCAGTCTGGTCATCGTTCGATACCGGAACCGAATCTTCGCGCTTGCCACAACCAACACAGATCAAGGAAAGCAAAACAATGGAAATTCCCGCCACCTGTACTATCAGGTTGCGGGATTTTTTTTTGGCGTTTTTAATTGAAAAGCCGTTTTTTCTTCGCATGAAATATTTCCATTGCATATGCGTATCGTGGTTTTCAAACATTAGCTCGACGCATGGCAGGTTTCCGTGCGCTCTCATACATTGCCAGCAACTTTGCCAGATGCATTTGTTTTAAAACCAGATGCTTGGTTAAGCCCCAGGGACTACGACCACGCTGGTATTTGAAATCGATCCATTTCACTTTCGGGCTCGCGTGTCGAAAAGTTTCCCATAGCATCGGCATGTAATCGTTTTCCAGGACCAATCCGGAAATATGCCGGATGCTGATCCTGTCGGCATCACCGCGAGGAGCCTTGTAGCCTATGTAAAGGGACTGACGCCCGCATTTGCATCGGCGCCGCAGCAGTTTTTGATCCCAGCCGCTTGGCGCCAATTCGTCGAATATAAAAGCACCGATGCTGCGCGAATTACACACGGTCAACCACGAAGGCCGGTCACCGCAGGAAGTGCATTGCCAGACATATTTAGCCATTGAGTAATTTTCCTACACTCATGACATCAGGTTTTTTCAACGTACTTTTTAAGTCCCTCTAGCATTACGGTCCAGTTCTTCTCGGACTCCAAGCGGGATTTTTCGTCGGTATTATTGTCTTGCGTCAGCGTGACCTCGGTTCTGTCGGCACCATCGGCCAGATAGATCGTGACGGTGTGATAATTTTCCGGCACATCCGGCTTGCCTGACATCGGGCTGAAATGGCTGTACTGAAAAGTCTTTTCAGGCTCTATCTTCAGAATAACGCCTTTGTCTTCGTACTTCTTGCCATCGAACTCCCCTTTCCAGATTATCTCGCTGCCTTCGCGCCAGCCCGATTCAACATCGGCACCCATCATGTATTGTTTGATGGCGACGGGATTGACGAGCGCATCCCACACTTCCCGCTTGCTCGAATTGATGGAAATGGCGGCAGTAGCACTGGTATCGGGATGGGCGATCAAGGTTTCGATGTTCATGGGTATTTGTCCTCTGCTGGCAGGCATGATTGCCTGACACTGCTGGTCACTTATGTCTCAAATGCAAGCAGCTCACCGTGCGACAACACACCTATCGATCCTCTCAACTCGAATACCTTCATGTGACGACTTGCTGACTGCATGAAAAACTAAGTGTGGCATCGCACGGAGGGCATTCGATCACATTGATAGTTTGGGTTCACGTCACATGCAAGACACAGGTCCTGCTTCGTGATCCCATCCATTCTTTAACGAGGTTTGTCATGAACACACAGTACCAAGATGAGTTGAACAACTCCCTTAATCCGCCGGCATCCGCCACACCGGTGATCCGTACTGATCGCGTGGATATGATCACCGCTTTGTTCAATGACCGTGAAAGCGCAGATCGCGCTTACAACTCGGTAACGGAACGAGGCTATGATCGAAGCGAAGTCAATGTTGTGATGTCGGATGCGACACGTCAAAAACATTTTCAGGAAAACCCGATTACCTATAACGAACTCGGCAACAAGGCTGCCGACGGTGCGGGTATCGGTGGCGTCATTGGTGGAGCCATCGGTGCCGTTGCGGCTGCCGTGGCCGTTGTCGGTACCTCACTTGCCATTCCCGGACTCGGGATTGTCATAGCAGGCCCAGCCGTTGCAGCCATTGCCGGTCTTGGTGCAGGCGGCTTTACCGGCGGTGTCGTTGGCGCGCTTATCGGGCTGGGTATTCCGGAAGAACGCGTCAAACATTACCAGTCCGGTATTGACGAAGGCGGCATCCTGATGGGTGTCAAACCGAAATCGGACGAAGACGCCGCCCATTTCGAGAAGGAATGGAAAACCAATAACGGGCAACATGTCTATCGTTAAACCCATGTCTGCCGGATATTAGAAAAACGGGATCCAAGCGCGGCCTGCGATACTAGCGGGCCGCGTTTTTTCCCCGAATGGCATTGGTAATGCTGGAAAAACATCGGCCATTTGGCTTATGGTGATGACATCTGAATTTGCACGATGCTTTTCGCATGAACAAATCACTCCTGAATTTTTGCCTGCTTGCATTTGCTACATTTGCGGCGCCGACCGATGCCGCCGAAACAGCTACTGCGGCAAAACCCGCAGCTCACATCATCTATCTGGTACGTCACGGCCATTACGTGTCAGATCCTGCGATTGATGAAAAAATCGGACCCGGTATTTCTCCGATCGGTTCGGCGCAGGCCGATCTTGCCGGTGCACGCTTGGCAGGGCTGCCCGTCAAGTTCGACAACTATTATGTAAGTCCGATGCAACGCGCACGGGATACGGCAGCAGTGATTGGACAGAACCTTTCCGGAAGCCAATTCAAGGTGATTGAAGACCTTGCGGAATGCACGCCACCAACGCATGACAAAAAAATCATGGCCGGAGAGAAGCCCGAAGATTTAGCCGCATGTACCGCTGCCTTGAATCGCGTGTTTGCCGATTATTTCAAACCTGCTCAAGACCAAACCCGTACCGACTTGTTTGTTTGCCATGGCAATGTCATCCGTTCCCTTGTAGTTCATGCGCTTGGAGTGGATCCCGATAGCTGGCTATCGCTGTCGGTAGGCCACGCCAGCATCACCAAAATTCGAATCGAGGCCGATGGTCGCTTCAAGGTCATCGCCGTCGGTGATGTCGGCCACTTGCCGCCCAATTTGCTGACTGGTGCAAGCGGAGATCCCGATCGCAGTCTCGCTATTCCGGCCTTGCCGTAAAATGGAAAGCCAATGAAAAAAATAGAAGATCTGCAGACTCCTCCGGCATCGGAACTCATCTCGAAAAGAATCGCCGATCTCGGGGATTGGCGCGGAAAAATCCTCGGCAGGATTCGCGAGCTTATCCATGAAGCAGATCCTGAGGTAATCGAAGAATGGAAATGGATGGGTACGCCGGTCTGGTCGCTTGACGGCATTATCTGCACGGGTGAATTCTACAAGGACAAGATCAAGCTGACTTTCATCAAGGGTGCGTCCCTGAAAGATCCGAAAGGTCTTTTCAATGCCAGTCTTGATGGAAATGCGCGACGTGCAATCGATATCCATCAGGATGAAGCAGTCGACGTGTCCGCGTTCAAGGCCTTAATCCACGAAGCGATCGCTCTGAATAGCGCAAAAAAAACAAACCCCGGAAAGAAAACGAAGTCCTGAAGGAATCGAAACTCCAGTACCAAGGAGCGGGAAGTCTTGTTACCTCGAATGGGGACTGCTCAGGGTTTGGCCGTGTTGCGAAGCCGCTTTGTGAAACAGCACTGCCGATGTCAGCCACATGGCGCAGAAGAATATCCCGAGCGCTGCTGCTTCATAACCCCAGTTTGCCGCAACCGCAATCACGCCGACCAAAGCTTGCGAATAGGCTGTTGCGACCATCGCACGCGACATTCCCCGTGGCCGGAAACGCGCAATCATCGCACCAATAAAACCGACAGCGAGTACGCCGGCAAACATCAGATTCGGCGGATTGTTTTCATCACCGATGATGCCGATGGCAAGATTCAGCCAAACAAGAATAAACGACGCCACGAGAGCAATACCAAAGGCAGCGCGATAGGCAATATTGCTACTCAACCACACCGCGAATTCATAGGTACAGCAAGCGGTCAGCAGCATGAAACCCATGACGGCAAAATCGGAACCGTTCCAATTCACTTCGCTGCTGAACTGCATGGCGACCAGAGGCAGAAGCAACAGGAATGCCGCGACTCCCCACACCACTCTCCGCATCGTGTTGCCGCGCCGATCATTTCCGCTTTCGGAACCCTGCATCGTGTTTCGCGTAAATGCCTGCATGATATCGCCCCGCTCTTTGTGATGGCGCGATCATCTTCCAACAGGCAAGTGAAA
>JAKQKT010000353.1 GCA_029560515.1 Pseudomonadota bacterium | reverse complement strand
GCCCACGAGTGCGACCGAACCCTGTTTAGCTTGCGCATCCTGCTGCGACAATGCCGACAACAAGGCATGCTCGGCCTTGATAGTTTGGCGTTGACGCAATAAAGATAAAACCGGACCTTGCAACAATTTTTCAAACCAGCGCCGACGCTGCGGCAATACCGGCAAGTGCTGGCGAATACGTTCGCGATGCTGGGCAAGCAAAGCGGTGAGGCTGCCATAGGATTCGTCAAATTGCGCTTCCAGTTTTTCGCGAATATGGCGCGCCAACATCGGTGCGGCACCGGCACTGGAAATTGCGATTTGCAAAGGTCCGCGTTCAATCACCGATGGCACCTGGTAACTCGATAGTTCTGCATCATCGACAACATTCACGAACAAACGGCGCGCTTCGGCGGCAGCAGCGATGTTCTGATTTACTGCATTATCATCGGTCGCGGCAACGACTAGCCAGACATCGCTTAGCCAGGATTCTTCGAACTTGCCGGGCAGATAATCAATTTCGTTATTCGATACGAGCACTTTCAATTCATCGACCAGTTCGGGCGAACCGACTCGAACCCGTGCACCGGCCGATCGCAAGGAAGCGATTTTTCTCACTGCGACCACACCGCCGCCCACGACCAGCACGGGACGATTTTTCAGGTCGGTAAACAAGGGGAATAAACGGCTGCTCATGATTTTGCTGGCTAGGGAACTGGCGGTGATCACACGCTAAACCCGGCGATGGGAAGGGTGAAATGATTTCGCCTACTGAGTCCATGCTCAGAAGTTATGTGCCACAGTCCGTTTGCACTGGACGCCTCCAGACACATGGGCTAGCATCATTTCATTCAGTTAAACCCGTTCGGAGAGCCGTCATGTTTCTCATGTGTTGTCGTACGCCGCGCTAAAAATTCGATTTTCGCGTTCACGCTTCGAGAACTTTCCATGACACTGACACAACTCCGTTACTTGCTCGCCATTGCCGATTCGGGCCTCAATATCACGCTTGCTGCCGAAAAAGTGCATGCCACCCAGCCCGGCCTTTCCAAACAATTGAAACAACTGGAAGACGAGCTCGGCTTTATCCTCTTTACGCGCGGTGCCCGCAGCCTGGAAAGCATTACCCCGGCCGGCGAAAAAGTGATCGAGCATGCCCGTATCCTGTTGGCCGAGGCAAATAATATTCGCGCCATCGCAGCGAATCTGCGTCGCGATAATCAGGGCGAATTGCATATCGCCACCACGCACACACAGGCACGTTACGCACTGCCCGCAGCGCTGGCGGCATTGAACCGCCAGTTCCCGAATGTGGCCGTACATCTGACGCCGGGTGGCGATGGTGAATCGATAGCCAGCCTTGCGCGTGGCGATGCCGAGATTGCCATTATCAGCACCGCCGGAAACGCACCGAGCGCTGCCGATCTGGCTATCCCCCTATATCGCTGGGATCGTGTCGTACTGGTTTCCAAACAACATGAACTCGCGAAACTGGACCGCCCGCTCACCTTGGCCGATATCGCAAAATTTCCATTGGTCAGTTACGAATCCACCCGCGAACCGGAATCGTCTTTACGCCAGGCGTTTTCGAAAGCCGGACTCGAAATGAGTATCGCCGTCACCGCGCGCGATGCCGACTTGATCAAGACTTATGTCCGTGCCGGTTTCGGCGTGGGCGTATTGGCTGAAATGGCGATTACGCCGGAAGATTCGGACCTGGTCGCCATACCTGCCGACAATTTATTGCCGCGTTGCACGGCTTGGCTATTACTGCGACGTGATCGCGTATTGCGTGATTACACACAGGCACTGATTACACGGCTGCTTCCACAACTTCATGCACTGGAACTGCAACGCGCGATTAGCGATGGCGAAACACTGAAGGTGAATCCGCTGCATTGGCGCGATATTGCAAGACCCGGCGCCATTGGCGATTTTGAAATCTGATATCGGATTTATATCCAGACATTGTTTTGTGCGGTAAGCACACTGTCTGCCTCACCAGTATTAATCACGCCACGCGGCTCGATGATCATGGCATGACATTCGCTGCTCGCACGGGTGATGTGTTCGACGCCTTTCGGCACCACGAACATTTCACCGGCTCGCAAAACAACATCACAATCACGAAACCCGATTTCCATTTCGCCCTGCACGACCAGAAATACTTCATCGGTATGCTCATGGCTATGCCAGACAAACTCGCCCTGCAATTTCACCAGTTTGAACTGGTAGTCATTCATTTCGGCAATAACACGCGGTGACCAGTGTTCGGAAAATTTCGCGAGTTTTTCAGCCAGATTTATCGCATTGGTTTTCATGCAAGCCTCGATATTTGAGATTGATTGCATGATATCGGATTTGCAGGTCGGGCCACGGCCCAACGCTTAGATATGAATTCCGCACTCGCGCATCAAGCCGGCAAAACGGGTATCTTCCTCACGCATGCCCGGCTCCCATTTCGATGTCGTGTGGGTGTCACCAATCGAGACGTAACCGTTATGCCAAAGCGGGTTGTAGGGCAGATCGTGAATCTGCAGATAGGTCCAGATATCGCGATCAGTCCAGTCGGCGAGTGGGTGTACTTTCCAGCGGCCATCACGCAATTCGAGAAAATCGATATTCGCACGCGTAGTCGATTGCGAACGACGAAGGCCGGCAAACCAGGTGCGTATATTCAATTCTTTCAAGGCACGCTGCATCGGTTCGACTTTATGCAATTGATTGTAGCGGCGAATACCTTCGGCACCGCGTTCCCATAAGGCACCGTTACGTGCCTGATTCCAGGCGCTGCTGACCTGAGGCGTGAATACTTTCAGGTTCAGGCTCAATCGCGTTTGCAATTCATCGACGAAACGATAGGTTTCCGGAAACAAATAACCGGTATCGATCAAAATGATCGGCAGGTTCGCGCGTTGACTGGTCAGCATATGCAAGGACACGGCCGCTTGCGCACCGAAGCTGGATGAAAGGGCGTGCTCGCCGGCGAGGGATTCCAACGCCCAGGCAACGCGTTGTTCGGCACTTCGCGTTGCCAACCAGCTATTCAAATCTGCCAGCGCGCGCGAATCTTCGGCGGCGGTTACAAGATCGGGCAAGGTCATGACACTAACTCCATATCAATGGTTTTCGGTTCCGACAAAACGCCGGAGCGAAATAAAT
>JAKQKT010000347.1 GCA_029560515.1 Pseudomonadota bacterium | reverse complement strand
TGGGTGACTACCGAACCTTGATAGGTGTAAAGCGCTCGCAACAATTCTCCGATTTTCTCCGGGTCAGTCACGCTAGCGAAGTGCTTGGTCTGAGGCTGTTCCAATGCGCCTGTGAGGTCGTCGGCTGGGTTGCGTTGAGCGCGCCCGGTTGCAATGGCGTAGCGGAACACACGGCCTGCGAGCGACCTTGCGCGATGGGCTGTTTCAACGACACCACGCTTTTCCAGTTTACGTAACGAAGCCAGCAATATCGGCGCAGTCACTTCTGCAATTGGAATGTCGCCAATACCCGCTAACCCTTTTTCGATGAGGCGGCGTTCTCGCTTGACGGAACCGGCAGTCAGGCCTTCCTTCTCGCGCTTTGCAAGCAGTTCAGTAGCGATAACTAGAAAAGTGCTTTCCGATTGCTCCGTTCTAACAGCGCGTTCAATGCGGGCTACCTGCGCAGGATTTGCTCCGCCTTTAACCAGCGCGCGTAGCTTCTCATGTTCGGCACGCGCTTCAATCAGGGACATCGCTGGATATTCCGACAGAGTAACAATGCTTGGCTTGCCTGCGTAACGATAGCGGTAGCGCCAGGCTTTGGCACCAGTCGGTCGCACTTCAATGCACAGCCCATTCTTGTCTGCAATGCGGTACGCACTGTCTCTGGGCTTTAGCGAGCGGATCTTCGTGTCAGTCAACATGTGAGTCAGCCAAAAAGTGAGTCAGCCAATAAGTGAGTCAAACATTTGTGAGTCAGCAGGGCTGAGGGTCAGCCCGTGACTCACAGCTTGACTCACTTATGTGCCGGATTCAAGTGGACAGGTCTGGACGGTCTCGGACAGAAAACCCTTGCAGTAGAAGGGTTTCAGGTAGTCTCTTGGACTAGACTGGACATCTTTGGATGCCTATTTGGTGGGCCCACCAGGACTTGAACCTGGAACCAACGAATTATGAGTTCGCTGCTCTAACCAATTGAGCTATAGGCCCGGTAGCCAATATTATCGCTGCTGCGCGAGGATTTCGAAACCTTTAATTGCAAGGGCAGAGCAAAAAAAAGCCCCGCAATGCGGGGCTTTCATCTTTTGCAAATTATTCCAGATCCAGGAAGCTGCGGAGTTGTTCCGAGCGACTTGGGTGGCGCAATTTACGCAGCGCCTTGGCTTCGATCTGGCGGATGCGTTCACGGGTCACGTCGAATTGCTTGCCGACTTCTTCCAGCGTGTGATCGGTGTTCATGTCGATGCCGAAACGCATGCGCAACACTTTCGCTTCGCGTGGTGTCAGTCCGGCAAGAACATCGCCGACGGTTTCGCGCAGACCGATATTGGTCGCGGTTTCCATCGGGGATTCGACATTGGTGTCTTCGATGAAGTCACCGAGATGCGAATCTTCGTCGTCGCCAATCGGAGTTTCCATCGAGATTGGTTCTTTCGCAATTTTCAGGACTTTGCGGATTTTGTCTTCCGGCATTTCCATTTTCTTCGCCAGCTCTTCCGGCGTCGCTTCACGGCCCATTTCCTGCAGCATCTGACGCGAAATACGATTGAGCTTGTTGATCGTTTCGATCATGTGCACCGGAATACGGATGGTGCGGGCCTGATCGGCGATCGAACGGGTAATGGCCTGACGAATCCACCAGGTCGCGTACGTGGAGAATTTATAACCACGACGATATTCGAATTTATCGACGGCTTTCATCAAACCGATATTGCCTTCCTGGATCAGATCGAGGAATTGCAGGCCGCGGTTGGTGTATTTTTTCGCAATCGAAATCACCAGACGCAAGTTGGCTTCGACCATTTCTTTCTTGGCTTTGCGTGCCTTGGCTTCACCGCGGATCAGCGCAAGACTGATTTCCTTGATGTCGGCCAGCGACAAATGCAGCGAAGACTCGATACCAGCCAGTTTTTCCTGTTCGGCAACGATGTCGTCCTTGTGCTCGCGCACGCCGGAAGACCATTTTTGTTTGCGACGAATTACGTCATCGGCCCAGGCGGTGTTCAATTCATTGCCCGGCCAGGCGCGCAGGAAATCCTTGCGTGGCATTTTTGCCAGACGCGTGCAGATGTCCATGATGCGGCGTTCGTGATCCTTGATCGAGTTGACCACTTCCCGCAATTTGCGGACGAAATTATCCATCTGCACATTCGGAAGCTTCAGGCGCAAGAATTCTTCGGCCATTTCTTCGCGGATTTGCAGGGTCTTCTTGTCGGCGGAACCGCCCTTGGCGTGCTGCTTCAGGAATTTGCCATGCAGGACTTTCAGGATGTCCATGCGGCGAGCGACTTCGACGGGGTCCGGACCGGTTTCCACCGCTGCGGTTTCACCATCTTCGCCGTCGCCTTCGACCACTTCCTCGACCACGATTTCAGCGTTTTCGTCCAGCGCTTCGGCAGGAATTTCCTCCACCGGCGGCTCGAGATCTAGAAAACCGCTGACAACTTCGGCCAAACGTTTTTTGCCTTCCAGATGCAGATCGTAATCTTCGAGCAAAAGTTGAATCGACCACGGGAAGCTCGCGAGCGAGGCATGTACCTGACCCAGACCTTCTTCAATGCGTTTCGCGATGGCGATTTCGCCTTCGCGGGTCAGCAATTCAACCGTACCCATTTCGCGCATGTACATGCGGACCGGGTCGGTCGTGCGACCGCCTTCGGTATCAAGTGCAGTGAGTGCTGCCGCAGCTTCTTCCGCTGCAACGGTATCATCGGCACTTTGCACCGGCGTGGAATCGGATAGCAGCAAGGTTTCGGCATCGGGTGCAACTTCATGCACTTCGATACCCATGCCATTGATCATGCCGATAATGTCTTCGATCTGTTCCGGATCGACGATGTCATCGGGCAAGTGATCGTTGACTTCGGCGTAGGTCAAATAACCTTGCTCGAGACCCTTGCTGATGAGTAATTTAATATCGGACTGTTGCGTCGGACGATCGATGCTCATTGAAAAAAAGCCGCAGACGTGAATGAACCCGGCATTATATAGGAATCGAGACTTAAGCGGCAAGTAACTGATTTTGTTAAGTTTATTTCAGGCGTTAAGTTTCGAGCCAAAACGTGACGGGGCCGTCATTTACCAGATGCACCTGCATATTGGCGCCGAATTGGCCGGTTTCAACCTTGGCATGCTGCTCACGGCACAGGCTCACCAAGCTCTCAAAGCCCAGCAGACCGGCCTCTGGGCTGGCGGCCGTGCTGAAACTTGGACGCCTGCCGCTACTGGTATCTGCGGCCAGGGTAAATTGGCTCACCAGCAGTAAACCGCCCTGGGTATCCTGCAGCGAAAGATTCATCTTGTCCTGTGCGTCGCCGAATATTCTGTAGCTCAGCAGGCGTTCGCACATCCGCTGTATGCGGGCTTGGTCGTCACCGGGCTGCACGGCAACCAGCGCAAGCAGGCCGGCATCAATAGCGCCGACAATTTTTTTGTCGACTTCGACACGGGCTTCGGATACGCGCTGGATGAGTGCAATCATGTCCGCATGCTGCCAGAGTCGCCAAAGGCCGGTCAATTTTGTGGTCAATGCAGATCAGTCCCGTTTAGACTTCACTTCATGAGAACGTCAGCCTGGTTCGGGCATTTTTTATTTTCCCTGGCCATAATTGCCGGACGCCTGCCCCTATCGTGGCAGCGGAAGCTCGGCGAAATGTCGGGTTCCCTCCTGTATCGGTTCAATACCCGCGAGGCAAAAGTCGCGCGCGTGAATTTCACTTACAACCAGCTACTCGAAAGCGCACAGTCTGAAAATCTTGTTCGCGAGGTCATGCGCTCCACCGGCCGAAACCTGTTTGAGACATTGCGGGTCTGGACGCGGCCACGAAAAGACAATCTGGCCCTGATAAAAAACGTGCATGGTCTTGAACATTTGCTGGCCGCGCAAGCGCAGAAAAAAGGTCTGATTATCGCCGCGCCGCATTACGGCAATTGGGAGTTGTTGATCGAATACATGGCGTCGCTCGGGACTTTTGCTTTGGTGTATCGCGTGCCGGACAAACCATGGGGCGATGTTTTTCTGCGACGTGCACGCGGTGGCGAGAATGTCGTGCTGGTGCCCGCAGAAACCAATGCGATGAGACCGCTTTGGAAAACCCTGCAGGCCGGAGGAACCGTGGGCATTACGCCGGATCAGCAACCGAAATTCGGCGGCGGCGAGTTCGCGCCGTTTTTCGGGAAACAGGCATTGACGCTAAGTCTGATTCCGAAATTGGCCGAACGAAGCCAGGCGCCGGTGGTATTCGCCTATACCGAAGCGGTGGACAAGGGCTTCGACCTCTTTTTCGAAATGGCTGATCCGAGTATTCACGACAGGAATTTGTCGCTGGCAACGGAGGCGATGAACAAGCAAGTGGAAAGCATCGCGCTACGTGACCTTCGGCAGTATCAATGGACGTATAAACGCTACACATTGAGACCGCCGGAAAGCGGCGAAAAAAATCCCTACAGGCAAATACGTCAGTAAAAAAATGAATACAGAAATCACCAAGGAAGTTCCCGTGCTTCCTGCAGAAAAAGAATGGCGACCATTGGCTCCGTCTGCACGCAAGATATTTATCGCCGTGGCATTTTTCTGGACGTTTATTATTGCGTTGGTGCCGACTGGCATTGTTTCGCTGGCCGAAGATGATTCTCCGCGCTTATACTTTTTC
>JAKQKT010000339.1 GCA_029560515.1 Pseudomonadota bacterium | reverse complement strand
CATCCTTCGACCGCCGACAGCGCCCATGCCCCCGGCTGTGGTTGGTGCATCGGCCGGGACACGAGCCGGCCCAGCGGGAGACCACGGCGAACCTCGCGGATGAGACGGATCGATTCATGGATCTCATCCAGGCGCACCCGCATCCTGGCGCGCACATCGCCATAGCGGTAGAGGGCGACCTTCGGCTGCAGCACGTCGTACGCAGCAAAGGGTCGGTCTCGACGAAGATCCCGATCGATACCGGAGGCCCGGCCGACCACACCGATCACCGCATGGTCCCAGGCGATCCCTTCCGTGAGGATGCCGGTGTTCTCCAGCCGTTCCGTGAGCGACGCATTCGCGAACACAATCTTTTCAATGTCCGAAAAATCCTGCTATGGTCGATCATTTCGAGGACGAGTCAGGGATGGCTTGATCCGCAGTGGAGTATCGCAGTGCGAGGTGTTTATCCGTTGGCGCGAACATCGGCCTGGTGAGCGGCAGGCGGGACTGCTTCACACCGGAAGTAGCTGGCAGGCAAAACTTAATGGGCAGGAGACGAATAGCCTGACCGAGCTGTGTTCTGAAATTCCTGTGGTTACGTTCGAACCGGGAAGCCATGAGTTGATCGGCGGGGGAGCAGAACATCGCCGCCGCTATCTCGATTGGGGTTTGTTTCACGTGGAACCGGAGTTTATCCAGCAATGGCGTCGTTACGCGCGCGCCTTGAAACAACGGAACAGCTTATTGAAATCTCAGGCGAATGCGGGCTTGCTGAATCCTTGGGAAAAAGAAATGGCACTCAGCGGGGAAGTCATCAACCGCTACCGATCGCAATACCTCGAAGAGTTGGACGTCGAGTTAAACCAGACAGTAAATCAATATTTGCCCGAATTGGGGCAGGCGCATCTGGTATTCATTCCGGGCTGGAAGCGGGCAGATGTTTCCCTGCTTGATGCCCTTATCCTGAGCCGGCAGCGCGATCTGCAAACAGGAAATACCAGTGTCGGGCCACATCGTGCTGATTGGCGGGTCGAGTATGAAATGCTGCCGAACAAGGAGATGCTGTCCAGAGGGCAGGAAAAGCTGACAGCCTTGGCGTGCGTCATGGCACAGGCGGAAAACTATGCGCACCGGAAAAACGAATGGCCGGTGGTTTGCATGGACGATCTGGCCTCCGAATTGGATCTTCAGCATCAGGAGCAAGTGTTGTCCCACCTTGCAGCATCGAATGCGCAAGTAATACTTACGGCCACAGAAAGCCCGTTAATACTCGGAAATGAAATCAAAGCCCAAACCAGGTTTCACGTGAAACACGGCCAGGTTCTACAGTCTTTCGACTAGGCTCATAAGAGCAGCCTGAGGCCAATCCGAGGTATAATCGAACGCTTGATACGAAGCCCGGACGCCCTATGGCGCTGGCTGCTAGACACCATGGAAACCCTATCAAAATGACAGATCCACAAGCTCCAGAAAACGCGCCGGTACCAAACAATACTTACGATTCCAGCAAGATCACCGTGCTACGAGGCCTTGAAGCTGTTCGTAAACGGCCGGGCATGTATATCGGCGACGTTCATGACGGCACCGGTTTGCACCACATGGTTTTCGAAGTCGTCGACAACGGTATCGACGAGGCCTTGGCTGGGCATTGCGACAGGCTTGTTGTGACATTACATGCTGACGGTTCCTGCTCAGTATCCGATAACGGCCGCGGCATCCCGACCGATATTCACAAGGAAGAGAACGTATCAGCCGCCGAAGTCATCATGACCGTGCTGCATGCCGGCGGTAAGTTTGATGACAACAGCTATAAGGTTTCCGGCGGTCTGCACGGCGTAGGCGTGTCCGTGGTCAATGCCTTGTCGAAATCGCTTTGGTTGAATATCTGGCGCGATGGTTTTCACCACCAGCAGGAATATGCCGAAGGCGAGCCGCTCTATCCTCTGAAACAAGTAGGGCCGTCGACCAAGCGTGGTACCGAACTGCGTTTTCTGCCAAATGCCGATATCTTCACCGACGTCGAGTTTCACTACGACATCTTGGCCAAACGCCTGCGCGAACTGAGCTTCCTGAACTCCGGCGTCAAGATCGAATTGATCGATGAACGCGGCGAAGGCAAGCGTGATTTGTTTGAGTACGAGGGTGGCATCAAGAGCTTCGTGGAACATCTGGCTTCCGTAAAAACCCCGTTACATCAAACAGTTATCTCCGCTTCGGGTGAAAAAGACGGCATCGTGGTCGACATTGCATTGCAGTGGACCGATGCCTACCAGGAAACCATGTTTTGCTTCACCAATAATATTCCGCAGAAAGATGGCGGCACCCATTTGATCGGTTTCCGTGCCGCGTTGACGCGCACTTTGGGCAATTACATCGAACAAAGCGGCATTGCCAAACAGGCCAAAGTCGCGATGTCAGGCGACGATATGCGCGAAGGCATGATCGCGGTGTTGTCGGTCAAGGTACCGGACCCGAGTTTCAGTTCACAAACGAAAGAAAAGCTGGTCTCTTCAGAAGTCAGGCCCGCTGTGGAAGCGGTGATTGGCCAGAAACTGGAAGAATTCCTGCAAGAGCGTCCGAATGAAGCTCGTGCTATCGCTGGCAAGATTGTCGATGCGGCACGTGCCCGCGAAGCAGCCCGCAAGGCTCGAGATTTAACCCGCCGCAAAGGCGCGTTGGATATCGCCGGTCTGCCGGGCAAGCTGGCCGACTGCCAGGAAAAGGATCCTGCCTTGTCCGAACTGTTCATCGTCGAAGGTGACTCCGCCGGAGGTTCGGCCAAACAAGGCCGTAATCGCAAAACCCAGGCCATTTTGCCCTTGAAGGGCAAGATTCTGAATGTCGAACGCGCGCGTTTCGATCGCATGCTCGGGTCGGCCGAAGTAGGCACACTGATCACCGCACTGGGTTGCGGTATTGGCAAGGACGAATACAATCCCGACAAATTGCGTTATCACCGCATCATCTTGATGACCGACGCCGACGTCGATGGTTCGCATATCCGTACCTTGTTGCTGACCTTTTTCTATCGGCAAATGCCCGAGCTGCTTGAACGCGGACACATTTACATCGGTCTGCCGCCGCTCTACAAAATCAAGCAAGGCAAGAACGAGCAATACATCAAGGACGATGCGGCACTGAACGCGTACCTGGTGAATCATGCCGTCGAAGGCGCAGAGTTGCGTCCATCGGAATCGGCACCGGCGATCAGTGGTTTGGCGCTGGAAAAATTATTGCTTGAAGTGGTTGCCGCCAACGAAGTCATTCAACGCCACGCCTACCGAGTTGATGCAACCGTACTGGAAAATCTGCTCGAAATGCCGGCGCTGAAAGTCGAAGATTTCAAGGACGCGGAAACCCTGAAACCCTGGTGCAAAACCCTTGAAACCAGACTCAACAATGTCGGTTTGGGCCGCCCGCAATTTTCAATCGGCATTCAAGTAGCGCAGGACGAAGGCCTGGGCGGAGCATTGATTATCGAGAAACGCCACCATGGCTTGACCCATTCGCAAACACTGGCAGTGCAGCAACTGGTGCATGGTGAACTGCGTACGCTGACCGAAGTTGCACAACAATTGAACGGTCTTCTGCAAGAGGGCGCGATGGTACAGAGAGGCGGAAAATCACAGGCTGTCAGCACTTTCAAACAAGCACAGGAATGGTTGCTGGAAGAAGCAAAACGCGGCCGTACTATCCAGCGCTTCAAAGGCTTGGGTGAAATGAATCCGGAACAATTGTGGGATACCACGGTGAATCCCGAAACACGACGCTTGTTGAAAGTCCGCATCGAAGACGCCGTGGCAGCCGATCAGATTTTCTCCACCTTGATGGGCGATGTTGTCGAACCGCGCAGAATTTTCATCGAAGACAATGCATTGCGAGTCGGCAATCTGGATATCTAGGCAATCAGCTTGAGCAATAGCGATTACGCGGAAAAAAGCGAAATGAAAAAAACAGCGCCCGGCCTTTATCAAGTGCTGGGCGCGGTTGTTTTGGATGTCGTTCTTGTTGGTGTTTTCTTTTTTATTGCGATGATGCTTATCACCATCGGCATGCTAATAAGCGGCAACGCGACGGAAAATCAGGGACAGCTCGCCAATTTACTGATGGGCATCTCAGCCTTGTACATGGCGATTCTCGCTCTCTGGGCGTGGCGAGGTCGTTCGCTGGTTTTGCCTGTCGCACAATATGAAACCCGGAAGAACATGGCACTTGCCGTGATGACTGGCTTCGCGCTTTTTTTATTCATGCTCTCAATGTCTTCCCTGCTGGATGCGGGCGGTATCCAAATCAAACCCGGCAACCAGATATTGCTGGAGTACCTTAATCGCCGATGGCCCTTGATTGTTGGACTGTATGCCGTATTGATCGCTCCGCTTTTCGAGGAACTTTTTTTTCGTAAGCAAATATTTGCCCGCCTCAAGAGCGCGAACCATGCCTTTCTAGGCTATGTGATCAGCAGTGTGTTGTTCGCATTGATGCACGAACCATCGCCGACACAGGGACTTCCAAAATGGATACTTATGCTCGCGATGTATGGTTTCATGGGAGCGACGTTTGCTTGGGTATACCGGAAAACCGGAAAACTCTGGCCGGCAGTCCTGGCCCACGCCACCAATAATCTGCTCGCTATGCTGGCTTTGTCACTGGAAAAAACGATGAGCTGAGATTCAGCTTCGCGCGCTTATATTCCAGTCCATGTTTTAAATTATTCTTCCGGACATTTCGATGAAACGACATATCTTTCTTGCTGCCGCCGTTATATCCGCGCTTGGTTTTTCCACCGGTTTGCAGGCGCGGCGACAATTGCTTCTGGTCTCGGATACGCAAATGAACCAGATGGGCAGCGAGGCTTTCGAAAAGCTCAAAAGCGGCAACAAGCTTTCAAGCGACAAGAAAAAATTGGCACAAACGCAATGCGTGGTAAATGCATTGATTGCCGTTTTGCCTGAAAAGCAGGCAAGGCAAGCCTGGGAGGTTCAGGTGTTCGAAGACGATAGTCCGAATGCTTTCGCCTTGCCGGGTGGCAAGGTCGGGGTGAACACCGGCATGTTCAAAGTGATTAAATCCCAGGACGAGCTGGCGGCCGTCATCGGCCACGAAATTGCGCACGTCGTCTCGCAACATGCCAATGAACGTGTTTCGCAACAAACACTGACCGGTCTTGTGCTGCAGGGAGCGGGAGCGTATGCAGGCTCGAAAACCTCTTCCAACAACACGCAGCTTCTGATGGCGGGTTTGGGTTTGAGCGCGCAAGTCGGTTTGCTATTGCCGTTTTCCCGCAAGCATGAAAACGAAGCGGACATCCTTGGTCAGAAATACATGGCGAACGCCGGCTTTGATCCGGCTAAAGCGGTCAACCTCTGGGAAAACATGATGGCAGTCAATAAAAACGGAAGCCCGCCGCAAATTTTATCGACACATCCGGATTCAAAAAATCGCATCAAGACCTTGAAAGAGAGAACGCCTGGCTTGATGGACAATTTTCAGGCGGCCCGCAAAGCGGGAAAAAAGCCTTCATGTTTTTGAATAAATACACCGGGGGCTTGAGTATGGAGCCCGCGGCCCGTACCCTTGTCATCTTTAATTAGTGCTTTTGCTCTTTGGAGTGTTAAATGAAACACATGCATCCTCTGGTTTTGGCGATTACCGCAAGTCTGATTTTCTGTCAGGGAATAAACATTGCCCATGCCGAAGACTCGAAAAAATCCGCTTTCATGAAGCGTATTGCGGGCGAATCCTATGATGCCGAAGGCAACAAGATCGAACAGAAAGAACAGAAAGAAGAAGCGGTGATGTTTCCGCTTGCCACCCGCGTGCCGCCTAAACAGGAAGGCAGCAAGGCGCTGACCAAGCAACGCAACCAGATGATTACCGCGTATCAGAAAAACAAATTCGATGATGCAAAACAGCTGGCCGCCACCATCAAGGCAGACCCGGCGGCCAATGCGAACGATATTGGTACTGCTGCCAGGGTGTCGCTCGTCATCATTACCACCAAGGACAGGAACAACCATAAAGATGCCATTCCCGAGCTGGAAGAAGCAGTCAACAGCAATGGCCTCGACAACAATACGCATTACAGTCTGATGTCGGAATTAGCCCAGCGCTATCTTGCCAATCAGGATTATCAGGATGCATTGGAAACCTCGGACAAGTTTCTTGCCGAAACCAAAACCGACAAAAAAGAAATTCTCGCCGTGAAAGGCAATGCGCTTTACCGCTTGAAACGCGAGAAGGATGCCATCGGCGTACTGGAAAAAGTACATGCAATGGATCCCAATGATCAGGCCGTGACGCAAATGCTCGCGCGCGCCTACTCCGATTCTGGTCAGCCCGCGAAAGCGGCGGAACTTACCAAGCTGATTGCACAAGCAGCAGGCGGCGACCGTGTCACGCGCGTAAATCTTGCAATCACCTATCGTGATGCAAAACAGTTCGAGGAAGCAGCAGATGTCATCGCTGATTTGCGCAAGGAACAACAACTTGTCGAAGAGCGTGATTACCTGACTGCGATGAACATCTATTCCGCAATGAAAAACAGGGAAGCCGACATGGCCAGTGTTGTTCAGGAAGGGCTGGACAAGGGCGTTCTGAAAGAAACGGCGAGTAACTACAATATTCTGGGC
>JAKQKT010000096.1 GCA_029560515.1 Pseudomonadota bacterium | reverse complement strand
TATGCGATGCCAGGGCAATTGTTTGTCATCGTTGCTGGACAAAATCCTGGCCACCATGCGCGCTCGTCCCGGCAATCCGGCTCGCCTCGCAATTTCGCCGTAACCGGCGACTTCGCCACGCGGTACTGCGCGAGTAGTCGCCAGGATTTTGGCGAGCGTTTTATCAGGGGCAGACTTTGTCGGCATTGCGGACTAGAATATAAGCTCAGAGGAGAAGAGTCATGCGCAGTTTTGAATCAATTCGCAGTCATGTGGAAGGCAAATACGAAGTTACCGCCCGCGAGCCTTATCTGGTCTGCGTCGAACTGTCACTGGAACAGGGTAAACGCCATCAGAGCATCTTCCTGTCGGAGCTCGAAGCGGAAGATAATCGCAAGTATCTGCGCATCAGCACGGCAGTGGCTCCGATAACCGGTCTCGATACAAAAAAAATGCTGGCTTACAACTGGCAAAGCCGTGTCGGTTACATGGCCATCGGCGAGCTGGATGGCGTGCCGTATTTGCAGCTTTGCGAAAATCGCCCATTCGACAGTCTCGATGCCGCAGAAATCGATCGCCTGATTCTCGAAATCGGTGGTGTTGGCGACAACCTGGAACGGATGCTGTCTGCCGGTGGCGATTTGCACTAAGCACTTCATTTTTCCGCATCAAAAAAAGGGCCTTGCGGCCCTTTTTTATTATCGACAGATCCAATGTCCGGATCAGCCGGCCCAGTTGAAATGCTGCAGCAATTTCACCAAAGCCCAGGACAATCCGCCGGCAGCGGGAATGGTCAGCAACCATGCCCATAACATGCGTTCCACCACCGTCCACTTGATCGAACTGAA
Source organism: Pseudomonadota bacterium (assembly GCA_029560515.1). Classification (GTDB taxonomy): domain Bacteria; phylum Pseudomonadota; class Gammaproteobacteria; order Xanthomonadales; family Xanthomonadaceae; genus Arenimonas. The sequence goes on along the minus strand of JAKQKT010000096.1, from coordinate 11,196 downwards.
ACGCTTGGCGGCGCCGACACCAATAATGGCCGAAGAAATATTGTGCGTCGTGGAGACGGGAATGCCCAGAGAAGAAGCCAGCAAGATCACGCTGGCACCGCTGGTTTCTGCGGCGAATCCGTTGATGGGATCGAGCTTCACCATTTTGTGTCCCAGCGTCTTGATAATACGCCAGCCGCCTGCGGCGGTACCTGCCGCCATGACGGAGGCACAAGTGAGCTTGATCCAAAGCGGAATTTCCATATCCTTGCCGCCGTTTTCGCTCGGCATGTTCAGGAAATGCAACCAGCTTGGGGCATGCTCAAGCGTTCCGGCACTGGTAGCGGCAACGAGGGCGAGTGCAATGATGCCCATGGTTTTCTGTGCGTCATTACTGCCGTGGGCAAAGCCCATGTAACCAGCCGAGAAAATTTGCGCCTTGCCGAAAAACGCATTCACCCAACGCGGCCGCATGGCACGCGCGAATTTACCGCCGAGATGTGCAATACCCGCGATGATGGCAAATAGCAGACCCATGATGAACATGCCTGCAAGAAAACCGAGGATCGGCGAAGTAAACATCGGGAAAATGACTTTCCACAACACCCCTTTGCCCTTCCAGAACGGATTGTCGGGTTGCGACCAGATGATGGCTGCCCAGTTGTTATGCGACGCAGCGAGCGCAGCACCGCAAAGACCACCGATCAATGCATGCGATGAAGAAGACGGCAAGCCGAGATACCAGGTCACCAGATTCCACACCACGCCGCCGAGCAAGGCGCAAATCAGAATCTGCGAATTGATGTCGACGACACCGGTATCGACCAGACCCGAGGAAATGGTTTTGGCAACGGCCGTTCCCCACAAGGCACCGATCAAATTCGTGACGGCAGCCAACATCACCGCCTGGGTCGGGGTTAATACTTTTGTCGCGACGACGGTCGCGATCGAGTTCGCCGTATCGTGAAAACCGTTGATATATTCAAACACCAGCGCGGTCAAAATCACCAGCAATAAAAGAGTGAGCACGGCGGGCTCCTCAGCTGTTTTTCAGGACGATTTGATAAATCACGTTGCCGACATCGCGGCATCGGTCAATCGCCTTTTCCAGGATTTCGAACATGTCTTTCAGGATCAGGTAACGCATCGGATCGGTTTCGCGGGTATAGCTGTCGCGATACATTTCGAGGATCAGGCGATCGGCTTCCGCTTCGATGGCCTGCATTTTGTCGTTCAGTCCCTTGGTGGCTTCCATATTGATGCCTTTGCGCAGCAAGCCGACCATTTGCTCGATCACTTCGCAGGATTTTTCCAGCATGATCGCGCGTGAAACAAAATCCACGTCGCCTATCCGTTCGGAAGCAATGATGAAACGCTCGGCAAATTTTTCGACGGTTTTCGGGATTTTATAAAGAACGCTGTTCAGGGCTTCGATATCTTCAGGCTCGAGTGCCGTCACGAAGGTATTGACCAGTTCCTGACTGATTTTCGCGGATAGCTCTTTTTCAAGCTGGCGGGAAAGTTTGAATTTATCAAGCGAACGCTGACCTGCCGGCGCCTGCAGCAGTTCGACCAGAGCGCGGGTGCTTTCATGCGCGGCGGCGGCACTGGCCTCAAGCAGTCCATAAAATTTATCGCCTTTTCCGAAAATGGTTTGCAAAGAAAACATGGATAAGCCCTCAGGTATTAACGAAAAAGTCACAGATGACAGATTCTTGTATTTTTTACTGCATCTTTGTGACGGGCATTATAGCCCAGGCATCCATGGGGATTTCCGACTAAATGTCATATGGCTGCGGTATGATTGGAGCCTGAAGAATCACCCCTAAAACCATGATTAATCAAATGTTTAAGCGCTTATTGACGGTTTTCGCAGCTTTGCTGTTTCCTGCAATCTCGTGGGCCAATGCAGGCACCGAAGGAAAATTGGACCTGACCGACCAACCTCTGGGTCTGCTGGCAGTCGGCATTTTTGTGACTGCCTATGCCTTCGTCGTACTGGAAGAAAAACTTCACCTGCCAAAATCCAAACCGGTCTTGGTCGCAGCGGGTGTGATCTGGGCGCTGATCGCTTGGTATTGCAGTCAGCATGCCGCCATTGGTCCCGATTTCGCCGCAAACGCTTTTCGCCATATTTTTCTCGAATTTACGGAACTGTTTTTCTTCCTGATCGTGGCGATGAGCTTCGTCGCGGCAATGACCGAGCGCAATGTATTCGAGGCGCTGCGTGCGGAACTCGTAAGCAGAAACCTTAGCTATCGTGCCTTGTTCTGGATTACGGGAATCGTTTCGTTTTTCATGTCGGCAGTTCTGGACAACCTCACCACGGCACTGATCATGTCCGCGGTGATTTTGGCGGTTGGTGCAGGCAATGTCCGTTTTATCACCTTGGCATTTATCAATCTGGTCGTTGCTGCCAATGCCGGAGGCGCCTGGTGCGCCTTTGGTGATATCACCACCCTGATGGTCTGGCAGGCAAAGAAAGTGGATTTTTTCGAATTCTTTGCCATTTTCGTTCCGTCGCTCGTGAACTGGCTCATTCCCGCGGTGTGTATGCATTTTGCATTGCCGAAAGAAACTCCTCCTCCGGGCAAGGACAATGCCGATGTGAAGTTCGGTGGCTGGATGACCTGCGTGTTATTTGCGGTGACGATCACGATAACCGTGAGCGCCAAACAATTCCTGCATATGCCGCCGGTCTACGGCATGCTGTTCGGATTGGGCTTGCTTCAGGTTTCCGGCTATTTCATCAGGCGTCACGAGATCCGGAAAGCAGCAATGAACGAAACGCCGGATGGCGAGGCATACAACGTCTTCGAGATCATTGCACGTGCAGAATGGGACACCTTGCTGTTTTTTTACGGCGTGCTGCTATGTGTCGGTGGTCTGGCAACCCTGGGTTATCTGGAACTGGTATCGACCCAGATGTACGGCGAACTCGGATTTACCACGGCCAATGTGATCATGGGTCTGATGTCGGCCATCGTGGATAATATTCCGATCATGTACGCGGTTTTGCAGATGAACCCGCCGATGGATCACGGGCAATGGCTGCTGATTACTCTCACTGCGGGCGTTGGCGGCAGTCTATTGTCGGTAGGGTCAGCCGCCGGCGTTGCGCTAATGGGGGTGTCCAAAGGCAAATATACTTTCCTGGGGCATTTAAAATGGAGCTGGGCAATTGCACTCGGCTTCATCGCCAGCATCTATACTCATCTCTGGATTAACGCCGCACACTTCTCATGATCGAAATTTTAATCGTCATCGTTCTGGTCTTGTTCAATGGTTTCTTCGCCTTGTCGGAGATGGCGGTGATGACATCGCGCAAGCAGCGCCTGAAGCAACTCGCGCTCACCAGCTCGCGTGCGCGCAAAGCAGTGGAACTTTCCGAGCATCCCGAGAACTTCCTTTCAGCCGTACAAGTCTGGATTACCTTGCTGGGGTTGTTGACCGGTTATTTCGGAGGCCAGTCGCTGGCTGCAAAAATTCAGGCGCCGCTGATTCATCTTGGCTTCCCGCTAATCACGAAATACGCCGAAACAATCGCATTTGCTTTCAGCTTCACACTGATACTCCTGATTTCTGTCGTGCTGGGCGAACTGGTTCCCAAAAGACTCGCGACCCTGCGTCCGGAAAAAATCGCAACTGCCGTCGCCATTCCCATGAGTGTGCTCAGCATGATTGCGCGCCCGGCGGTACTTGTGCTGACGCTCATGACACGAACTCTGCTTCGCCTTATGGGCCTTGGCAAGATTGCAGAAGAAAAAGTGACGGAAGAAGAAATTCGTCACCTGGTTGCCGAGAGTCATGAACAAGGCGTCATCGACCAGGACGAGCGCAATATGCTCAATCGCGTGCTGCGCCTTGGCGACCGTACTTCGGACTCGTTGATGACACCACGCACCCGCATCACCTGGCTGGATGCCAATGCGTCACTGGAAGAAAACCTGGCAAAAATGCGGGACACCTTGTTCGCGCGCTTTCCGGTTTATCGCGGCAGCGATGCCGACGTTCTCGGCATACTCGAAGTCAAGACTCTGGCCGGTCAGACCGATATCAAAAGCACCGACGAATTATTGCGGCAATTGCGCCCCGCCCTGTTTGTGTCCGACTCCACCAATGCCCTGCGGCTTCTGGAAATTTTCCGAGAAGAGCAACAAACCGTCGGCTTGGTCGTCGACGAATATGGCGATATCCAGGGGCTGGTGTCATTGAACGATTTGCTCGGCGCGGTGCTTGGGCGCATCCAGGATAGTGACAGCAGCGAAGACGAGCCCTTGATTATCCAGCGCGCCGATAATTCCTGGCTGGTGGACGGCAGGGTTTCCGCCGACGAACTGAAGGAACTGCTCGGCCTGAATGTATTGCCAAATGAAGACGAGCAGGACTTCACCACCGCGGCAGGCATGGTAATCGCGCATTATGGACGCATTCCGCATGCCGGCGAATTCTTCGATTGGCAACGCTGGCGAATCGAAGTTGTCGATCTCGACGGTGCCCGCATCGATAAATTATTGATCGCCGAAGTTCCCGAAAAATCAACGGATGCCGAAGCGATCTAAAAAAATTCAGATTCCCGAAAGGCCAAGGCCCGCTTCCGCCGAGCACGCATCAGCTGATCAACAAGCTTTGCGAAGGGCAGCCGCAAGACGAACTGACACTCAGTGGCCTGCTGGACGAATTCCAAGAACGCGCTTTCGGATTATTTCTCTTCCTGGCATTGCTGCCGACGTTCATTCCGGTTCCGGCCGGACAGGGCGCCATCAGCGGTTTTCTGACCTCGCTGATCGGGCTGCAGTTTTTATTGCGTTTTGAACATCCGTGGTTGCCGGGATTTATCGCAAACCGGAAATTTCACCGCTCGCGGATCATCGGTTTTCGCAACCGCTTCGACAAATGGCTAATGCGTCTGGACAAGATTACCAAGCCTCGTGACGAATGGATTTTCAGCAACCCGTTCGCGCATGCTTTCTCGGGATTATTGTTGTTGCTTCTCGGCATAAGCCTGGCAGTGCCGCTGCCGGGTACGAATATTCCGTTCGGCATCGTCCTGCTGTTTTTTTCATTTGCATTGATCGAGCGCGATGGCCGCTTCATGATGATCGGCTGGCTGCTGGGCATTATTGAAATCGTGCTGCTGGTATTTTTTTCGAAAGAGCTGGCGACGTTCGTAGCCTCATGGTTTTGAAACCTTGGCAGCTTTTCTGTGGGAGCTGGTTAACCAGCGATCAGAACTTTCAACTTTCTACACACTGAACCATCCATCGCTGGCGAACCAGTTGCCACAAAATCAGATGGTGCTTGTCACGCTGCAAACAACTTCGCGATTTCCTGAGCCAGCATGGGCCGGCCCAGCCAGAAACCCTGGCCCTGATCGCAGCCGCGCTCACGCAATACGGCATATTGTCCTTCGGTCTCGATTCCTTCCGCCACCACGGTAATGCCGAGTGAATGTGCCATCGCAATGATGGAGGTCGTCAGCGCAAGATCATCCGGATCACGCAACAAATCGGTGACAAAGCTACGATCAATTTTCACACCATCCACCGGCACTCGCCGCAGATGGCTCAGCCCGGAAAAACCGGTACCGAAATCATCAAGCCATACTTTCACACCGGTCGCACGCACACGGGAAAGCAGCACGCTGGCCTGATTTTCGTCGTTCAAGATGGCGGTTTCGGTCAGTTCGAGATGCAACTGGCTGGGTTTCAGACCCGATGATGCCAATACTGTCTCGATCACATCGTTCAACTCTCCACCACGTAATTGCTTGCTTGATACATTCACGGAAATGAAAGGCAGCGTGTTGTCGGTCTTGGTCCACATGGCGGCATCGTTGCAGGCAAGCACCAGGGCATGCCGCCCCAGCATTTCGATAAGCCCGCTCTGTTCGGCAACTTCGATGAACGTGGACGGCGGTACCATGCCAAGGCGAGGATGCTGCCAACGCATCAATGCTTCTGCACCGACGATGCGTCCGTCGGTCAAATTATAGATTGGCTGATACATCAAACCCATTTCGCCGCGCTCGAAAGCGCCGCGCAAATCCTGCTCGAGTTGCACGCGGCGTTCGACGGCCTGATCCATTGCCCGACTGTAGAAGCGATAGCAATTTTTACCGGCAACCTTTGCCTGGTACATCGCGATATCGGCATTTTTCAAAAGCACGCCGGCAGCATTGGCATCGAAAGGAAACAAGGTGATGCCGATCGATGCCGTGAGATAAAGCGGATTGCCATGCAAAGCCAGCGGCTTGCGCACTTCCGCGAGCAGTTCCTCCGCAAGCTCGCTGGAGCTGTTGCGGATATCCGATTTCAGCAACAGCAGAATGAACTCGTCACCACTGAACCGTGCCACCTGCGAGCCAGACAAGCCGTGCTTTTCCAGCGTACTCCTGACCCGCAATGCAAGCTGGTTCAGGACTTCGTCGCCTTCTTCATGGCCAAGCGTATCGTTTACGCGTTTGAAATCGTCAAGATCAATGAATAACAGCGCGAGTTCGCCGCTATTTGCCTGCAGCGTCAATAAACGCTCTTCAAGCAATTCGCGAAATGCCAATCGATTCGCCATGCCCGTCAGCGAATCGGTATACGCCATGCGGCGAATTTCGCGATCATGGCGCGCAACACCGGCACTCATGCGGGCGAATGCGCGTGTAAGACCGCCGATTTCGTCGAGTCGGTTCGACGAGAGATTCACATCCGCATAGCGGCCCTGCTCCATCTGGTCGGTCGCCAGGGACAAATCCCGTACCGGACCGATGACATGCCGCTCAAGCAAATACAGCAGGCCCAGCGCAATAAGGAACATGCCGATGGTGGTTGCGAGCAGCCATCGCCAATGGCGATCATTGGACTTCTTCAAATTGTTTTTCAGTGGCTGTAGCAGGGAAACATTGCTGGCTGATTGTTCGTGCAACACCATGCCGATACGCAAGCCACCTACACGTTTGCCGTGTTGCATCACGGGCGCCGCAATATCCAGCAGCTTTTCATTCCATTGCGACACGATTTTATTTTCACCCGCCGCGGCCATCACTGCGCTGGCCAATGGATCGACCATCGGCTTGCCATTGCTGCTGCCTTCGGCTGCATCGCCGAGAATAACGCCCTTCCCGTCGAAGGCGATGGCGTAGACAACATCATTTCTTTTTTTCAGCTCCTGCAACTTTCCCTGCAGCACCTTGGAATTTCCGTCCTGGATGCTATCGGCGATATAGGGCGTCGAGCGCGCTGCCAGGGATTCGCCTTTACGTTTCAGGTTGCTCCTGTCGATGCTGTTCATGGCGATTTCGGTCAGCGAAACCATTTCTCGATGATTGGATTTTTCATTCATCCACAGCATTGAAAAAATGATGATGACCAGGAACATCATCAGGCCGAGCATGGCCAGCATTTGTCCGCGCAACCCCAAGCGCAGACGCCAGCGACCCTGTTCCCGAACGAATTTCATGGCGCCAAGATTAACCGAATAGACATTATTTTTCTGTTTGTTGCTTCTGGCTGATGCGCAGCATGCGCTGGGTATCGGAAAACAGGCCGCGCAATATCTTGATTTCCCGCTTGTCCATTTGGGCACGCAAATACAGGCGTCGAAGACGCGAAGTCACGATCTCGGGCGCACGCCCCTTGTGAAAATCAACGTGCTCCATCAATTCCGTCAAATGCCCAAAGAAGCGTTCCATGTCTTCATGGCTGGCGGGGGCTTCGTCAGGGTCGGCGAGCGATATCGAAACCGTTTCCTGCCTTGTTCCGGATGCCAGCATCGCCATACGGAATTCGTAAGCCAGCACCTGGACTGCGGCCGCAAGATTGAGTGAGGCATATTCCGGATTGGCCGGAATGCAGACCGTGGCATGGCAACGCTGCAAGTCCTCGTTTTCGAGCCCGGTTCGTTCGCAACCAAAAACCAGGGCCGCGTTGCCCGACATTCCTGCCTGCAGCAACTGTTCGGCAGCCTGCCTGGGTAGGTATTCGGGCAAAGGGACCTCGCGTCGGCGCGACGAAGTGCCGACAACAAAATGGCAGTCGGCAACGGCATCGGCGAGACTTTCATGCAAAACGGCGCTGTCCAAAAGATCCGTGGCACCTGCTGCCAAAGCCGTTGCTTCGGGATGCGGAAACTTGTGTGGCCTCACCAGATGAAGCTCGTACAGCCCCATCGTTTTCATGGCACGTGCAGCCGAACCGATATTTCCGGGGTGTTGAGTGCCTACCAACACGATACGTAATGTGGATTTCATGATTGAAGTTTAAGGCTTTTGCATCGACTTGAGCCAAGGCTCCAGCCACGATCTGCTATAATTCCGCCGCCGCGGCACTGACTGCGGCATGTTCTCCACACAATTTACGTTTAGGCGGGCCTATGCAAAACCCAGTCATTACTGTCATGACCAAAGCCGCACGGATGGCCGGTACCGTGATGTTGCGTCATATGAGCAAGCTGGCCAGCTTGAATATCGTCGAAAAAAGCCCGCAAGACTATGCCAGCGAAGTCGATGCAGCGGCCGAAAAAGAAATCATCAAGGAATTGCGTCGCGCCTATCCGGACATCGCCATCCTCGCCGAAGAATCCGGCGCCATGGGAACCGGACGCCAAACCTTCGTGATTGATCCGCTCGACGGCACCTCGAATTATCTTCGCGGCTTTCCGCATTTCTGCGTTTCTATTGCCCTCGTGGAAAATGGCGAGCCGACTGACGGCGTTATTTTCGACCCGCTGCGAAACGAACTTTTTACGGCAAGCCGCGGTGCCGGTGTACTGCTCAATGATAAAAAAATGCGGGTTGCGGAACGCAAGGATCTGGCAGGCAGCATGCTGATTACCGGTTTCCCGCCGCGCGAACGTGCTCGCCTTCCTGCCCATTTGCAGGCGATCAACGAATTGCTGAAAACCGCCGAAGACGTTCGCCGTACCGGTTCCGCCGCGCTGGACCTGGCCTATGTTGCTTGCGGTCGCGTGGATGGCTATTTCGAAGCAGGTATCAAACCCTGGGATATTGCCGCCGGTATGTTGATGGTGCGTGAAGCCGGTGGCCGCGTCTGTGATTTCAAGGGTCGCAGCGATAAATTGCTCAACACCAACCACGTCGTAGCCGGCAACCAGAAAATCAGCGCCGCATTGCAGAAGTCCTTGGTGGATTCGGGATACGCCGCCGCGTTTTCTTGATACTCATGCGTATTCTCGTGGGAGCTGGTTTACCAACGACAGATGCCCAGACATATCACGTCATTGAGATTTAATCGCTGGTAAACAAGTCCCTACAAATCCTGACCCACAAAAAAACCGCGCATTGCGCGGTTTTTTTGTGTCTGTTGAAACCGGAATATCGCTTACGGGCGACGTTCCAGTTCGGCGAGATCTTTTGCCTTTGGCAAGAGATCTTGCTTGCTCACACCCAACCATAACAACAGCGGGCAGGCAACGAAAATGGACGACAGGGTACCGAAGACAATACCGATCATCTGCGACTCGGCCATGCCTTGCAGCGAGTTGCCGCCGTATAGGTAAAGCGCCAACACGGTCAGGAAAGCCACGAAAGAGGTAATGATCGTACGCGACAGCGTCTGGTTGACCGAACGGTTCAATACGTCGGCTGGCGAAATTCGCTGCAGATTGCGGAAGTTTTCACGAACACGATCGAACACGACGATGGTATCGCTGATCGAATAACCCATCACCGACAAAATACCCGCCAGCACGGCAAGATCCAGTTCGTGCTTGGTAATCGCAAACCAGCCAGCCACCAAGAGAACGTCGTGCAAGGTGGTAATGATTGCGGCGACGGCGAATTTCCATTCGAATCGGACCCAGACGTAGATCAAAAAGCCGAGCACCACGAAGATGGCCGCCTTCAGTCCGTTCCAGGCAAATTCGTTTCCGATTTGCGGACCCACGTAAACGCTGGGCGAAACCTTGCCGGGGTTTTCGGGAGTCTGGGCAGCCTTCAGGACCTGCTCCGAAAATTCCGTGATTTTTTTCGAGTCACTATTGCTCTTGTTCAAGCGCATGCGAATCACGATTTCGTTGCTGGCACCCAGAGTGCGGACTTCGGAACCCGGAAAACCGTTTTTCTCGAGACGTTGACGCATCTCTTCAACGTTCACCGGCTTCGCGAATGTCATCTCTGTCTTGGTGCCACCGGTAAAGTCGAGCGCATAGTTGAAACCGGTCATCATCGAAATGATCGCGCCAAGCATCAGCAGACCCGCGATGGTGAGCGACACCATGCGCATGCGCATGAAATTGATATTGCTATTAGAAGGAAAAAGTTCCACATCGCCTCCGGTGCGATTAAATCGACAGGCCGGTCATCTTGCGACGACCGCCATAAATCAGGGTAGCAATTCCGCGCGATACGGCCACGGCCGTGTACATGGAAGTGACGATACCGATGATGAGTGTGATACCAAAACCACTGATCGGGCCCGAACCAAACACTGCCATGGCGATACCGGCCAACAAGGCGGTGATATTCGCATCGGCAATGGTGCCGGTGGCCTTGTCATAACCGGCGGCAATACTCGCCAGCGGGGTATTTCCCAGCCTTAGCTCTTCGCGTATTCGCTCATTGATCAATACGTTCGCATCGACCGACATACCCACCGTGAGTGCGATACCGGCAAAACCCGGCAAGGTCATGGTGGCACCAAAAACCGACAGGATTGCCACCACCATCAACAGCTGCAAAAGCAGGGCGACATTGGTGATGACGCCAAACATCTTGTAATAGATCAGGAAGAAGACGAGCACGAAAGCAAACGAGAACACTACCGCCTGCACACCGCGCTTCACGTTTTCGGCGCCGAGACTTGGGCCGATGATTTGTTCCGCAACAATATCCACCGGTGCGGCGAGCGAACCGGATTTCAGCTGTTCAGACAATTTCTTGGCTTCGGTCGGATCAAGTCCGGTCGTGATGAATGCATTGCTGAAAGTACCGTTGATGGTTGCGGTATTGATCACGAACTCTTCCGTTACCGAACCACGAACTTGCTTGCCGTCGACGATCCGCGTGATGGGTTTGCGCTCGATGTACACAACGGCCATCGGCTTGCCGACGTTGCGTTGAGTATGGTTGAACATGCGCTTGCCGCCGGCCGAGTTAAGCTTGATTTCAACCGCCGGTGTGCCTGATTTAGGATCGATGGTCGGGGCGGCATTGACCAGCTGGTCGCCCGAGACGATAACGCGTTTGGACAACAACACCGGAATATC
>JAKQKT010000309.1 GCA_029560515.1 Pseudomonadota bacterium | reverse complement strand
GGCGTTGATACCGAGGGAATGTTTTTGCGACAACTGGTAGGTAACACCCACGTTCGGAAACCAACTCCAGTAGTTGAGCAGCACCGGCGGTTCCTGCAATTCGGGCAGGAAAGCCTGCAAATTGCCGGCGGCATCGGTATGTTCGGCACGCAGACCGGCCGACAGGTTGAATTTTTCTCCAAACCCGCGGGCATAACTCAGGTACCCGGCAAACACCTGTTCGTCGTAGTTGAAGCGGTTGGAAAAACTGTCGTTGCGCGTTATCGCACCGTCGGCTTCATCGAAAAACAGAAAAGTATTATCCGACACCACCTTGCTCATCTTGGATCCAAGGCCCAGTTTGCCGCCCCACAAGTCGTCTTCATAATCGGCCTGCGCCGTATAAATATCGATGTCGCTGGGTGTATCGAAACTGGTCAGGATTTCCGTCTTCAGGGTCGTTTCCGTAGCATCATAGTAGCGGTTGGGTTGTAGCCGTTGGGTACTGTTCTGGTAATTCCCATAATCCAGGTCGACGTTGAACGAACGTCCTTTGGCATTGTCGAAGCGGTAGTTCAGGTTATACGTCCGGTTCGTGCGCTGCACGTCGGCGGTGTTGCCTGCGATCAGGATACTGTCGATTTGCGCGGGCGTCGATTCCTGCGCCAGCGTGATACGATTGTAGCCGCTCCGGTCCCAGTGGTTGGTGCCGCCGGAAGTCAGAAATCCAAGGGTATGGTTTTTTGCCAGGAAGTAGTCGGCGCCGACCCGGTAATTGTAACCCATGAAGGCGTTGCGGTTGTTGTTGATCTCGTCCTGCACAATGCCGTTCAGGAAACTGTAAAAACGCATGTCGTCGAACCAGATACCTTCGTTAGCGCCGGCGGTACCAAAATATTGAAGCGTTTGTTGCGGTAATTTCCGTTTCCGCTGAGGTTTTCGCGGTGGTATCTGCCCTGGCTGAAGGTGCCGTTGATGGAGCCGTTGGCGCCAAGGTTTTTGTCTTTTTTCAGGCGAATGTCGATGATGCCCGCATTTCCTTCGGCCTCGTATTTGGCGCCGGGATTGGAGA
>JAKQKT010000305.1 GCA_029560515.1 Pseudomonadota bacterium | reverse complement strand
AGTTGCGGCTCTTCCAGCGCGCGCACTTCGCCGGAATAGACGCTGGCGGAGGCTATTCCTGCTCCCGGCTGAACGACCAGGGCCGGACGTGCTGGTTCGGCAAGAGGCTCGTCTTTGCAGGCTGTCAGCAGCAAAAGGGAGGAAATCAGGGCAATGCTGCCAGCCATTTGATGCAATTTCATAGGACGTCTCTATTACTGAACTTCGCGGTATAGTATATTTAGTTTACCGGTCAGTTCAATATCTATTTATCATTTCAGCCATGAATCTAGTTTCCCGCCCACACAATGCCCCTGGTCGTCCCAAGGACCCCGAAAAACGTGCCGCCATCCTGGCTGCCGCACAGTCATTGTTCCCTTCAAAAGGCTATGACGCTGTCAGCATGGATGCCATTGCACAGGCCGCCGGGGTGTCAAAACTCACGCTTTATAGCCATTTCACCGACAAAGACACTTTGTTCGGTGCCGCCGTGGAAGAGTTTTGCGAGCACCAGTTACCGCATCAGGCTTTCGAGCTCCATCCCGAGCTAAGCCTGCATGAAGCACTGATGCTTATCGCCAAGGGCTTCCTGGAACTGACAATGGATGAATGCGCGATCCAGCTTTTTCGCGTCATGGCTGCCCAAGCCGGACAGAACACCAGACTCGCCGAGATCTTCTTCAAGGTTGGCCCGCGTCGCACCTTGAAAGACATGGAAATGTTTTTGAGCCAGCGCTGCGAAAGCGGCGACCTCGACATTCCCGTTCCGGGCAAGGCTGCCGAACATTTTTTCGTGATGCTCAAGGGCGTGCGACATATGAGAACGCTGGTGGGCGTTGCACCGCTTCCGGATGCCTCAGAGCGTTTGGCGCATGCGGAGGAAGTGGTCGATGTCTTTATCCGTGCCTATGGAAGACGCAACCCGGAGGGCACTTGATGCATCTGTTAACGGGTTATCAAGAAAGCGTGACTCTGGTCCCGATGACTTCCGGCACTGAGTGTCGGTGTGGTAATACGGCATTATTTTCACCAGCCAAGCAGCTTCGGGCGTAAAATAGCGCTCTTTGCGCAACAAGGACCTTTGAGTATGTCAGTCAATTTTGAACAAGCCCGATTCGCGATGGTAGAGCAGCAGGTTCGCCCCTGGGATGTGCTCGATCCACGCGTACTCGATGTATTGCATGTGCTGCAGCGCGAAGATTTCGTTGACGCAGAATATCGCAATCTGGCCTACACGGATATTGCACTGCCGCTCGGTCATGATGAAGTCATGATGAAACCCGTTCTTGAAGGCCGCTTGTTGCAAGCGCTGGATTTGAATTCGCAAGACGACGTGCTGGAAATCGGTACCGGTTCCGGCTTCGTCACTGCCTGCCTGTCACATCTGGCACGTGAAGTCGTCAGTCTGGATATCCATGCCGATTTCATCGAACAGGCGAAAGAAAAATTACTTGCCGCCGGCATTCGCAATGTCCGCCTGGAATGCACCGATGCACTTACCTGGCAGAATGATCGTCGTTTTGATGCGATTGCCGTGACTGCCGCTGTGACGAATATTCCGGAAATTTTCGCCCAGTGGCTGAAACCAAACGGCCGCATGTTCATTATTCGTGGCTTGTCGCCAGTACAGGAAGCACTGCGTGTTACCCACCGCGGTGAGAGCCTGCACGAGGAAAGTCTGTTTGAAACAGATGTGCCGTATCTACACGGCGCCGAACCTAAACCCAGCTTCACTTTATAATTTTTTATAATTCCAAAGGGATTCATTATGCGTTTGCACCCTCTCGCTTTAGCCTTCTTACTGACCGGAATCAGCGCCCAGTCGCAGGCCACCGATTTACTTCAGGCCTATGATCTGGCACGCCAAAGCGACCCTGTGCTGTCGGCTGCCGAATCACAGAAATTCGCCCAGGGCGAAGGCATTGTGCAATCGCGTTCCGCCTTGTTGCCACAACTCAGCGCCGATGCTAGCTGGAATCGGAGCAAAAGCGACAGTGACGGCACCCAAATTCTTGGCGGCACGGCTTTCACATCGGACAACTCGAGCACGACAACCTCGACCAGCACCGGGGTAACATTGCGTCAAACGATTTACGACCACAGTAACTACACGCGTCTTGGAGCGAGCAAAGCCCGCGCCAGCCAGGCCGATTACGAATACGACGCCGCTAACGATGCACTGATCGTACGAACTGCCGACGCCTACTTCAATGTTCTTACCGCCATTGAAACACTGGCCTCCTCCAGAGCGGAAGAGCGCTCGGTGAAACGCCAGCTCGACCAAGCTGAAAAGCGCCTTGAAGTTGGCTTGGCACCGATTACCGATGTTCACGAAGCTCGTGCACGGTTTGACAGCGCACGCGCCAATGCGATTGCGTCGGCAAATGCACTGGATGATGCACGTGAAGCCTTGGCAGAAATCACCGGCCAGAGCATCGAGAATATCCGCGGCCTTGCCACAAATTACCAACCCGAAAACAGCGACACTCGCACCGTTGAAGAATGGGTACAACAAGCGCTCGCCAACAACCCGTCGCTGGCCGCCAAACAAAAAGCGCTGGAAGCTGCCGAGAAAGACGTGCAAACCGCTTATGCCGCGCACTTTCCAACCTTGTCCGCTTCGGCAACCTGGCGCGATAATGGTTCCGACGGCGACAACATCAACAATCTCATTCCTCCACCCAACGGAACCGCATTTGAAAACGGCAATACATCGACCGGTTTCGGTGTGCAATTGAGCGTTCCCATTTTCAGCGGCTTTGCCACCCAGTCCCGCGTTCGCCAGGCAATCAATCAGCGTGACATTGCTGCCGATCAGCTTGAACAACAGAGGCGCTCGATAACTCGTTCAGCCCGCAGTGCCTATCGTTCACTGGCGGCCGGCCAGGCCGAAGTCGAAGCGCGCCGCCTGGCGGTTGTTTCAGCACAGGCAGCCTATGAAGCTGGTGAGGCCGGGCTGGAAGTGGGCACCCGTACCATCGTTGATGTTTTGATCGCGCAACAACAGCTGTACCTTGCACAACGCGAATATGCCCGCGCCCGTCACGCGTTCCTCGTGAACACCCTGCGCCTGCGTCAGGCCGCCGGCGTGCTTGAGCTGAGCGACGTGCAAAACGTGAATCGCAGTTTGACTGTTGATGCGGAAGCTTCGTTGATCAACAACTGATCAATAAAGTTTCATGCTAAATAAAAACGGCGCCGATGGCGCCGTTTTTCATGATGCGGATGCCGCGGGTTATTTCAAATACTGCTCGATCAATTTCAATGTCCGATCCAGCGCACCGCGTTCGCGTTCGATTCGTTTACGCCCTGCTTCACCGCATTGCCGTGCCAGTTTTTTATCAT
>JAKQKT010000095.1 GCA_029560515.1 Pseudomonadota bacterium | reverse complement strand
TGCGTCATGCCGACCCGTAACGCGCGCAATGGTCATTACTTCACGCATTTCGGCCAAGTTCGTATCCGCAACGCACAATATGAAAAAGATTTGCAGCCGATCGAACCCGGTTGCGCCTGCTATACCTGCCGTACCGGCTATACCCGTGCGTATCTGCGGCATTTGGACCGCTGCAATGAAATTCTGGCCTCGATGCTGGCCACTATCCATAATCTGCACTACTACCAGGAATTGATGCGGGAAATCCGCGCGGCGATTGAATTAGGCCGTTTCGAGGAGTTCCGGAACGAGTTCTATGCGCTCAGACGGGTTGAAAACCCCTAGACCGGTGCCCAGATCCCTGTAATCCATGCGTTAGGCCGGGGGCTCTGGCATAATTGCACGCTTTGATACGTTTACACCTACGAGAAAAACTATGTCCCTGCTCGATTTCTTTATTTCGCCTGCCGCAGCACAATCCGCAGCTGCGCCTGCCGCCGGCGGTTTCGGCCCCCTGATCATGATTGCCGTGATGTTCGTGGTCATGTGGTTCCTTATGATCCGCCCTCAAATGAAGCGCCAGAAAGAACATCGCGAACTGATCAGCAAATTGAGCAAGGGTGACGAAATCATCACCAGCGGCGGCATTGCCGGACGCGTTGATGATCTGGGCGACAACTTCATTACAGTTGAAATCGCCGATAACACCAAAATCAAGCTGCAAAGAAACGCGATCACCGCCGTGTTGCCAAAAGGCACGCTGAAGTCCGCCTAATCCCCATTGTTCTACTGCCGGCCTGATGGCCTTTATGGTGTTCCATGCTTGAATTTTCCCGTTGGAAATACACACTGATTGTTATCGTGTTGCTGTTTAGCGCGCTGTACTCGTTGCCGAATGTTTTTCCACAAGACCCGTCCGTGCAAGTTGCCGCGGCAGGAAAAATACCGGTCGATGCTGCCTTGGTCACCCGTGTTAAAACACTTCTGGAAGCGCAAAAAGTGCCGTTCAAAAGTGTTGCCATCGAAGGCGACAACATCATGGTGCGCCTGTCCGATAACGAGACCCAACTGAAGGCTGCCGACGTATTGCGTCCTGAGCTGGGCTCCGAATACAACGCGGCGATGAACCTCACTTCTACTGCGCCGGGATGGCTGGGCAAAATCGGCGCCAAGCCGATGACGCTGGGTCTGGATCTGCGAGGTGGTGTGCATTTCCTGCTTCAAGTCGACCAGGTGGCAGCGCGTGAAAAACGCATCGGCATCTATGCAGAGGAAATCAATACCTTCCTTAAAGACAACGAGATCCCGTTTTCCGATGTTTCGAACACGGCGAACGAAATCCGGGTGCTTTTCTCCGACGATGCAGCAAGAACAAAAGCATTGCGCTCGCTGAAATCCCAATTTCCGGGTTTGGCTATCGGCAACGGCGCAGATTCGGTAAGCCTGAAGGCAACGGTAACCCCGGCCGAATTGAACAACATCGCTACCGACGCCATCGAAAAGAACATGATCACCATCAGGAACCGGATGGCGGCGCTGGGCGAGCCGATCATTCAACGGCAGGGTAATGACCGCATCATCGTGGAATTGCCGGGTATCCAGGACACCGCACGCGCCAAGGAATTGTTGGGTGCAACCGCAACCCTCGAGTATCGCGCAGTGGTCCCGGGCGATGCCTACGGTGCGATGAACGGCGGCGTTGCACCGCTGGGCTCGCGCGTTTATCTGATGCGCAAACAGAATCCTTCCGACCCGGATATTCCGGTGTTGTTGTCCAAACGCGTTATCGTCTCGGGCGACCAGCTGGTCAATGCCGCCCCGACCATCGATCCTAAATCAGGCACACCGGCGGTTGAAATCAAGCTTAACTCGGCCGGCGGCAAGCGCATGTTCAAC
>JAKQKT010000291.1 GCA_029560515.1 Pseudomonadota bacterium | reverse complement strand
CAAGGTGCCATCCGCTTGCTGCGGAATCGGCTGCGGTTGAATCGAACCCAGAACCGCCGCGCCGCCGCCTTCGAATTTATACGTGTGCGCTTCGCTGCCGACAATATATTCGTCGCCGCGTTCGCAATGCGCCATCAAGGCAAGCAGATTCGATTGCGTGCCACTGGAAACAAACAGGCCTGCTTCGAAACCGAGTTCCTCGGCGCAACGTTTTTGCAAGGCATTCACCGTGGCGTCTTCGCCGAATACATCATCGCCAAGCGGCACTTCAATAGCACTGGCGCGCATCGCAGCGCTGGGCAAAGTCACGGTATCGCTACGCAGGTCAAGCCACTTCATACATTCGCACTCGGGATAATTGCTGATATCTTATGCCGTCTGACTTCAACGCGAAACCGCTTATGAAAATTGCCAGCTGGAACGTGAATTCACTCAATGTGCGGCTTCCGCATGTGGAAGAATGGCTGAAATCACGCCAGCCCGACGTTGTCGTGCTGCAGGAAACCAAGATGGAAGACCATAAGTTTCCTGACGATGCACTCGCGAGCCTCGGCTACCGCTCGGTATTTGTCGGCCAGAAAACCTATAACGGCGTTGCGATTTTAAGCAAGGTGTCGGCGAAGGAAGAGCAGATCGGGATTCCCGGTTTTGACGACGAACAAAAACGCGTGATCGCAGCCACCGTCAACGGCATACGCATCGTGAATCTCTACGTCGTCAACGGACAAGACGTCGGTACGGATAAATACGATTACAAATTGCGCTGGCTTGATGCTGTGCACGGTTGGCTGGGCGAAGAAATCAAAAAGCATCCGAACCTCGTGGTGCTCGGTGATTTCAATATTGCACCGGATGAGCGCGATGTCTACGACCCGAAAGTCTGGAACGACAATCACATCCTGACTTCCGCCGCCGAACGCACTGCCTACAAACGCCTACTCGATCTTGGATTGCACGACAGCTTCCGCCTGCACAATGACGAAGCGGGCCATTACAGCTGGTGGGATTTTCGATCCGGCGGATTTCAGCGCGGCAATGGCTTGCGAATCGATCTGGTATTGGTCAGCGATGCATTGAAATCGAAATGCAGCGCCGCAGGCATTGATCGCGACCCGCGCACCTGGGAAAGACCGAGTGATCACACGCCGGTGTGGGTCGATTTGGATGTTTGATGGCTGCGGGATCAGTGCGGGAAGCCGCTCCCGCAACATTAAGTGCAAAGAAAAAGGGCTGAATGATCAGCCCTTTTTCATTATTCAAAGAACAACTCCATCAATCCATCAATCCGGCAATTCGGTTTTCATGAATTCCGGCATCATCAACGCGCCTTGGTGAATGCCGACGTTGTAATACTTCGTCGCAAAGGTTTTTGCCGAGGCATCGCCTTCGCGGAACTTCGTCAGATCACAGGCGGACTTCGAGGCAATCGTTCCGCTCCACCAGCCGGTCGGGTAGCAGGGTTGCGGGAAGGGCAATGTGCGGAAATTCTTGAAGCCTGCATCGCTCATCGCTTTGCGCATGTCGTGGATCAAATGCATCAAGGCCAATGGCGACTCGCTTTGTTGCACCAGCAATCCGTCCGGACGCAAGGCTTTCAGGCAGTTCTTGTAGAACGCTTCGTTGAACAAGCCTTCCGCCGGGCCAACCGGATCGGTTGAATCGACGATGATCAGGTCGATGCTTTCCGGCTCGGCGTTTTCCATGTAGGCGATACCGTCATCGAACATCACGGTGGCGCGCGGGTCATTATTGCTTTCGCACAGTTCGGGGAAATATTTTTCGGCCATGCGGGTGACTTGCTCGTCGATGTCGCATTGCACGGCGGTTTCGACGCCTTTGTGTTTCAACACTTCGCGCAGTGTGCCGCAATCGCCGCCGCCGATGATGACGACATTCTTCGGATTGGCGTGCGTGAACAGCGGCGCATGCGCCATCATTTCGTGATAGAAAAAATTGTCGCGCGTGGTGACCATCATGGCGCCGTCGATGGTCATGATATTGCCCCAGTCGGTGCTCTCGTACATTTCAATTTTTTGAAACGGCGATTGCACTTCGTCGAGTTTGCGCGTGATGCGAAAACCGATGGCCGAGCCGGTGTAGGAGAAGTTTTCGTAAAACCAGGTGTCGGACGGGGTCATGTCGGGCTCCAAAAGGCGATCCGCGTGATTACGGGGCCGCGCATTGTAGCGAAAACGCAGCATTTATGTGGGTACAAAACGTTACAATACGCCTTCATTTAGTTTGCCGACAGGTTCTGCCATGACAGCTTGGTCTTTAGCCCGCGCCCGCCACACCTATTCGGTGCCGTTCTGGAGCGAAGGTTATTTCGATATCAACGAAAACGGCGAGATGTGCGTATTGCCGCAGGGGCCGGAAGGCCCGAGTTTGCCGTTGCCGGGTTTGGTTGATGAATGTCGTGCTGCCGGTTTGAAGCTGCCATTGTTGTTGCGCTTCTCCGACATTCTTGGCGATCGCCTGAGCAAGTTGCAAACAGCATTCGCGAAAGCAATGCAGGATTTGAATTATCCCGGCGGCTACACCGCGGTGTATCCGATCAAGGTGAATCAGCATCTCGGTGTTGCCGGCGAACTCGCCGCGCAAGGCGGCGAAGGCTTTGGTCTGGAAGCCGGCTCGAAACCGGAATTAATGGCCGTGTTGGGTTTGGCAAAACCGGGCAGCATTATTATCTGCAACGGTTACAAAGATCGCGAATTCATTCGACTCGCCTTGCTGGGCCGCAAGCTGGGATTGCAAACGTTTATCGTGGTCGAAAAACCTTCCGAACTCGATATCATTCTGGAAGAAGCGAAAAATCTCGATGTGTTGCCCGGCCTCGGTGTTCGCATGCGTCTGGCATCGCTCGGTGCCGGCAAGTGGCAGAACAGTGGTGGCGACAAAGCGAAATTCGGCTTGTCGCCGCGCCAGGTATTGAACCTGGTCGAGAAACTGAAAGCAGCCAATATGCTCGAAGCTTTGCAGCTTCTGCATTTCCACATGGGCTCGCAAATTTCCAATGTGCGCGATATCGCCAACGGCATGCGTGAAGCCGTGCGTTATTTTGTCGAGTTGTCGGCAATGGGTTGCGGCATCCGTTTCATGGATTCCGGCGGTGGACTCGCGGTCGATTACGAAGGCACCCGGTCGCGCGGTTATTGCTCGATGAATTATGGTCTGGATCAATTCGCCCACAATCTGATTCAGCCCTTGAGCGAAGCCTGCGAAGCACATGGCCTCAAGCATCCGATGATGATTACCGAAGCCGGTCGTGCGATGACGGCGCACCATGCGGTGATGATTGCAAACGTATCGGAAGTCGAAGCTGCCCCGCAAGGTTGCGTGGTCGCCGTCGAGAAAAACGAACCGATGGTGTTGAAGCATTTGCGCGAAGTTCACCATGCGCTCGATCAACGCCCGGCATTGGAGCTGTTCCATGAAGCGCAGCACTTTCTGTCCGAAGGCCAGACCTTGTATTCGCTGGGGCAAATCACGCTGGAACAACGCGCCAAGCTCGATGATATTTTCTACGCAATCGCCCATGGCGTTCGCGCACGTTTGACCGGTGAAGAAAAATCACACCGCGACGTGCTCGACGAATTGAACGAACGTCTGGTCGATAAATACTTTGTCAATTTCTCGGTATTTGAATCGATTCCCGATGTTTGGGCGATTGACCAGGTATTTCCGATCGTTCCTATTTCACGCTTGAACGAGCAGCCGGATCGTCGTGGCGTGATCGCCGACCTCACCTGCGATTCCGATGGTCGCATCGATACCTATGTGGAATCCGAAGCGCTTGATTCCTCGCTGCCAATGCATTCGCTGAAAGACGGCGAGAGTTATTGCCTCGGCATTTTCATGGTCGGTGCTTATCAGGAAGTGTTGGGCGATATTCATAACCTGTTCGGCGATACCTACTCGGCCAATATCCGGATCAAACCCGACGGCAGCCATGAAATCAGCCAGACTCGCAAGGGCGATACCACCGACGTGATGCTCGATTACGTCGGTTATCACATCGATACCCTGCGGCAACAATATCGCGACAAGATTGCCGGCGCCGGATTCACTGGCGAGCAGGCAGCGCAAATGCAGCAGGCGCTGGAAGATGGATTGACCGGCTATACGTATTTGCACGAAGAGCATGTATAAAAGTTTTTAGAAACGATATTGATCGTCTTCCCGGCGAAAGTCGGGATCCAGAAGTTAGTACGAAGCAGATTTTAAATCCTGTTTTGAACCTTGCTTCTGGGCCCCGTTTTTCAACGGGGTGACGTGCTTTGATGAAATGATCGAGGTGATGCAATGAGCGAAAAACTAAAGGTCGGATTTATCGGTTTGGGAGCAATGGGCGACCCCATGGCTGGCCATTTGCATGCCGCAGGTTTGCTGTCGGCGGTCGGCAATCGTTCGATCGCGAAAGCGCAACTGCTGGCGGAAAAATTCTCGGTCAATGCCGCACACGCGACACACTTTTTTTCCGATTGTGATGTCGTCGTGCTCTGTGTTTCAAGAGATGCGGACGTGCTCGAAAACGTGAATGCTCTGTTCGGCGTGCTCAAGGCTGGTGCCGTTGTGGTTGATCATTCCACGGTGTCGATGGATACCGCGAAGCAGGCGCAAAAAATTCTTGCGGCAAAAAATATCGGTTTTATCGATGCGCCGGTATCCGGCGGTGTCGAAGGCGCTCGAAACGGCAAGTTATCCATCATGGTCGGTGGCACTGCAGAAAATCTTGAAAAAGTGCGTCCGGTACTGAATGCCTATGCGGTAAAAATTACCCATATGGGCGACACCGGTGCGGGGCAGGCGACCAAGGCAGTGAATCAGGTATTGGTTGCGGGTATCGCACAGGCGGTCTGCGAAGGTTTGGCATTAGGCGAAAAGTTGGGTTTGAAACCGGAATTGCTCGTGCCGACGTTGGCTGCAGGTGCCGCGGGAAATTGGTTTCTCGATAAGCGCGGCGCCACGATGATGGCGAGCAACTTCACACCGGGATTCAAATCCGCTTTATTGCACAAGGATCTGCTGATCGTGAAACAGATGGCAGCCGATGCCGGTATTCGCGCGACGATCATCGAACAATCGCTTGCCGATTATGCCGAGCTGATGCGGCAGGGTTTTGGTGATGAAGATACGTCTGCGCTTATTCGCCTGAAGCGTAATTCGTAGGAACGATTCGCAAAACATCGGTGATGTTTGAGGCGTTTTGTAATGTCGCTGATTATGCCAGCAACCAGTTCATGGCCTGCTGCATACTGTTGAAATGTCGCAGATTGTTCAGTCCTATGCTCCAGGCACGCATCTGGTAGAAATCGAAATCTTCTTTCCCCGGCGAGTTTTCAGGATAGACAACGGCGACCTTTACGTCGCCGCTCAGGCCGAGTTCCTCGTGGATTTTTGGCAAGTCATGGATATCGAAGGTATTCACGTCGGGCGTCATGTCGCTGTGATCGACCAGATAACGCTCTACGCCGTGTCTTGAGCCGAACTCAAAAGCATCTCTTGCAAGCCTTACGAATTCATCAAAAGGCATCGTGCCGGAAGTGCGGACGCTGACAATTCCCTGATCTTCGAGAAATTCGAGCGTGAATGCCATGATGCCTCCGCGTTTCGGAAAGGGGTACGGCAAGGTCGGCTGGCGGGCCGCCCCGGTTTCCTCCATCTTATTTGACTTTTATAGCCTGCGCTTCGATGCCATGGCTCGATAAAGCCTGCTTCGCGGTAGAGAGCGCACTGGCACTGTTATATGGCCCAAGACGAACACGATAGACGGTGGTGCCATTGATTTCTGCGCTTTCGATGCGGGCAACTTCGCCCGTCATCGCGATGGTGGCTTTCAGGTTTTCCGCTTCATCGGCATTTTTGAATGCACCGGCTTGAATCAGGAAACGCGATTCGGCAGGCACGGCCACTTCAGGTGCGGCAGTCACCAGATCCGGGGTGGCTGGATTGACCGGCGTTGCATTCTTCTTCGCTTCGGCTTCGGCCTGTGCCTGCAATTCGGCATCCGGAATAACGACTTCCTTTTCCGGCAGCAGGGTATAGAAATCGTATTTCGGTTTCGGTTTTTCGATCGGTTCCTGTGCCACCGGATCTTCGCTATGCGTCAGTGGCGCTTCGGCACCGGGATTGGGTGTCGGCTGGTCGTTATTGCGATTTTTCCAGTAATCGCCGAGGAAAAAATATCCTGCGATGATCAGACCCAGCGCAAGGCCAATCAGGGCCCATAGCCATGCCGGCATGCCGCCATTGCTTCCGCTGCGTTTCGCCTGTCGTTTTGAAGCCATTACATTGTCTCCGGAGCTGATACGCCGAGTAGGTTCAAGCCGTTTGCCAGGACTTGCTGGGTGGCTTTGCACAGGCCCAGACGGGCATGACGCAATTCTTCTTCGGCATTTAAAATGGGTTCGGCATTATAAAAAGCATGAAAAGCAGCGGCTAATTCACGCAGATAATTTGCCAGTATTTGCGGGCCGCGGTTCAAGGCCGCCGCTTCTATGATTTCCGGATAACGCATTAGTTCACCGAGCAATTCATCTTCCTGCGGCGTGGTCAGCAATTTGCGTGCAGCGAGCGCGGCACTGTCGTTGTAGCCAAGATTTTTTTCTTTCAATTGGCGGAACAGGGCGCAGACGCGGGCATAGGCGTACTGGATGTAGTAGACCGGATTGTCGTTACTGCGACTCTTCGCCAATTCCAGATCGAAATCCAGATGCTGGTCATTGCTGCGCATGATGTAAAAGAAGCGCGCGGCATCGGTGCTGACTTCCTGGCGCAATTCACGCAGGGTGACGAAACTGCCGGCACGCGTACTCATCTGTACGCGTTCGGCGCCGCGGAACAGGATCGCAAATTGCACAAGTTGTATTTCGATTTTGGCCGGATCAAGGCCGAGGCCCTGTGCGGCTGCTTTCAGGCGCGCGATATAACCGTGGTGATCTGCACCCAGGATGTATAACGCCCGATCAAAACCGCGTTCGAATTTCGAGAGCAGATAACCCAGATCGGAAGCAAAATAGGTGGTAGCGCCGTTTTCGCGAACCACCACGCGATCCTTGTCATCGCCAAAGGCAGTCGCCTTGAACCAAGTCGCTCCGCCTTCCTGATACAGGTGTCCATTGGCCTGCAAGGTATCGATGGCGCGCTGCACATAACCATCGGTCATCAGCGAACGTTCGGAGAAAAAATTGTCGTGCAGTACGCGGAATTCGGCGAGATCGGCGCGAATATCACTCAGGCACCAGTCGAGGCCGGCACTGAAAAGAATCCGGTAATCGGCATCGCCCAGTAATTGTTTGGCACGGGCGATCAAGGCATCGACATGCAATTCCTTGTCGCCGCCCTGGCTTTCATCGGCGGGAAGGCCGTCGGTGATTTCAATGGCGCTGCGACGCAGGCGATCGCCTTCGCGCGCGCGCAATGCGCGGGCGATATCGACCACGTAGTCGCCCTTATAGCCATTGTCGGGGAAGCGGACGTTGACTCCACCGAGTTCGTGGTAACGCAACAACACGCTCACGGCCAGAATGTCCATCTGGCGACCGGCATCATTCACGTAATACTCGCGCTGAATGGTATGGCCATAGGCCTCGAGCAAATTTGCCACGGTCGCACCGTAGGCGGCACCGCGGCCATGACCGACATGCAAAGGACCGTTGGGATTTGCCGATACAAATTCGACCGTCACCGATTCCCGTGATTGCGCGATGCCGCGACCATAATCACTGCCCTGTTCAAGCACGCGGCGCACAGTGCCGAAACGACATGCTTTCGAGATCGTGAAATTGATGAAGCCGGGACCGGCGATTTCCACTTTTTCGACATGCTGCGAATCGCAGAACGTCGCCACGATGGCTTCCGCCAGATCCCGCGGTTTCATGCCGGCAGGCTTCGCCAATAGCAGGGCGATATTGGTGGCGTAGTCACCGTGATCGCGCGACTTGGTACGTTCAATCACGTAATCGGGTGTCGGCACGTCCTGCGGCAATTTGCCGTGGCGACGTAAATCCAAGATGGCTTGGGCGACGAGTTCGCGGAGATGGTCTTTCACTGCATCAATCTTTTGAGGGAATAACCGCATATTGTAGCGGCTACGGGGCAGCTTGCGCTGTCATTGGCCTGTCATGTTCATTCTATATTCTGCCGCTCAAGGCTTAGACAGCCTCTCTTTTCAGCATCCGTCCCCGGATCAGAGCAAGCCGATTCCCAGTGGATCGGTTTTTTTTTTGCTTCAGGCCCCGGCACACAGGGCGGCAAAAGCGTCCATGACCACCCTGCCGTTGGTGGCGGGTGAGCTTTCAAAGTGGGCGGTAAGTGCGGCACTGGTATTACGGACTTTTTCGCTATTGGCCAGTTTTTGCGGCCCGAAGACCCGTTCAGCCTCGCGACTGGAAAAGCGGTGCAGATCGAAAAAGTAATGCTGTTGGCCGTAAGAAAGGAAACTCAAGGCCTGCTGGGCCGATTCGGCCTGCTCCGGATTGAGTTTGCGTCGCATCAGCTGTTCTTCGGCTAATTGCAGGGCCGAACGACCCAGCAAACCGAAGGCTTCACCCACATTGGCGGTATCGATATCGGCCGCCAGCCTTCCCAGGCGTTCGCCGCGCCGGGCATCCTGATCTTCGCGCCAGGACGGTTTTACGCCATCGAGCCACAAGCCAAGACTCCGGGCCAGGGCGCCGCCGGTCAGATTGGTGGTGTCGGGGCTGGCCTCGCTAAGCCGGGGGTCGAAGGTGCTGCCGGCGATCATCAGCTCCATCGCGACATAGATTGAGCGATCGCTTGTCTGGTCGAAACCGCAGGTATCGAGTATTCGAAAGGTTTCGGAAATGCTGGAGGCTTCATTGCCGCCAACCGGACCGGGAGCGTCTTTTACCTCGCGTTGGCGCAGGTCGTGGCAAGCGGAAAACAAGACCAGAGCAAGCCAGTCGTCGGCGGGCATGGCGTCGAGGCCGCATTGTTCGATCATCCGGCCCAGTCGCCGCTCGGCCAAATCCAGAACATGGTCTTCGTTATGGTAGTGGTGAAAATCGGTACCGAAACTGCCGTGTCTCAGGCCCAGGCGTGCTGTTCCCAGCAGCGCTGCATCGAGATGCTTTTGGATATCCAGGCCATTCGCAAGCCCCGATATGCGAGTTTCAAGACGAGTGATGATGTTGGGGCGCCTTTCGCTTAAAAGACGGCGTGCCGACTTCGCGTCGGGCAGCGCGGACTCACTCGCATCGGCTTGATACAGCGTGGCGTAACCTAGGATCACGGGGAACTCATGGCGCGATGGCTTATCGCCGGTATAACTTATACGTAATTGCTGATCAGAACCAGACATTTAGAGCTGGCCGAGTTCCGCCATTGAGGTCGGCTGGCCATCACCGATAATGAAATGGTCCAGGCAGCGAATATCCAGCAAAGCTAGCGCTTGCTTGAGCCGGGCGGTGACGGCACGGTCCGCGGAACTGGGTTGCGGGTTGCCGCTCGGATGGTTGTGGCCAAAGATCACGGCGGCAGCATTATGTTTCAGGCAGATTTTCAGAACTTCGCGCGGGTGTACTTCGGCCCCGTCCAGACTGCCGGTGAAGAGCTCCTCGTAGGCCAGGAGCTGATGTTGATTATCCAGAAACAGACAGGCGAAGACTTCGTGTTCCAGATGGCGAAGCCTTCTTGCGAAATAATCGCCGGCTTTACGAGGGTCGGTGAGGGCTTCGCCGCGCTCGAGTCGAAGCGCCAGATGGCGGGTTCCTAGTTCCAGTGATGCGACCAAGGCGCAGGCGCGTGCCGGTCCCAAGCCATTGAGTTTTGATAATTCCCTGGCGGATAAATCCAGCAACCCGCGCAGGCCGTTCTGCTGATTGAGCAAACATCGGCCGGTATCAACCGCCGATTGTCCCCGCTGGCCCGAACCCAGGAAGATGGCAAGCAGTTCGGCATCGGATAAAAATTGCGGACCACGCGCCAGTAATTTCTCGCGGGGTCGTTCGTGCAGGGGCCAGTCTCGTATATGCATGACAAAAATTTACCCGGGTGGCGAGAAGGCATGCATCGGGAAAGTCTGCAAATCGGGTAAGCTAAGGCCTTGTTTACGTGTCGGAAACCCCCTACGTGAGTGCATTGACGGGTCAAAAAATTCTGCTCGGCGTCTGCGGCGGCATCGCTGCTTATAAATCGGCCGATTTATTGCGGCGATTGCGGGACCAGGGTGCGGAAGTACGCGTGGTGATGACGCAAAGCGCGCAGCATTTCATCGGCGCCACGACTTTCCAGGCCCTATCGGGATTCCCTGTGCGCACCAGTCTTTGGGATGAGGCGGCAGAAGCAGCGATGAGCCATATCGAACTGGCGCGTTGGGCAACCCGGATTTTGATTGCACCGGCGAGTGCGAATTCGATTGCACGCCTCGTGCAAGGCAATGCCGATGATTTACTCAGCACGGTCTGCCTGGCCAGCGATGCACCGATTACCTGTGCACCGGCCATGAATCGCCTGATGTGGGCCAACGCAGCGACGCAGGCAAATGTATCGGTATTGAAACAGCGCGGCGTGCAATTCGTCGGACCTGCGGAAGGCGAGCAGGCTTGCGGTGAAGTCGGCGCCGGTCGCATGAGCGAACCGCAGGACATTATCGACGCCCTGGTATCGCAAACTCTGCCGCAAATGCTTGCCGGCAAAAAAATCCTGATTACCGCCGGGCCGACTTTCGAGGATATCGATCCGGTCCGTTTTATCGGAAACAGAAGCAGCGGGAAAATGGGTTTCGCACTCGCCGCCGCTGCCCGCGCGATGGGTGCCGAGGTAAGCCTGATAGCCGGCCCGGTCAGTTTGTGTACACCTTTTAATGTGGCACGTACCAATGTTCGCAGTGCTGCGCAGATGCGCACGGCAGTGCTCGCGGCATTGGCGGGGCAGGATGTCTACATCGGTGCGGCGGCGGTTGCCGATTTCACGCCGACCAATAAAGCTGATCAGAAAATCAAGAAAACCCAGGGCTGTCTAGATCTGGATTTAATCCCCACGGCCGATATTCTTTCCGAAGTGGCCGCGCATGCATTGCGACCAAAATGCGTGGTTGGTTTTGCTGCCGAGACCGAGCAGGTGGAACATTACGCCCGCGGAAAACTGGAAAGGAAAAATCTCGATCTGATTGCCGCCAATCACGTGGCCGGTGCCGGCATCGGCTTTGAAAGCGAGGACAATGCCTTGACGGTATTTTCGAAAACCGAACGATTCGATATTGGCAAGGACAGCAAGTACCAGGTCGCTGCAGCCTTGTTGAGAATCATCGCCAGACAACTGGAGTCAAAGGCGTGAATTGCGAAATCGAATTGAAGATTCTGGATTCGCGACTGGGTACCGAATTCCCCTTGCCCGATTACGCCACGGCCAGTTCTGCCGGCATGGACATGCGCGCAATGTGCGAGCAGCCGATTACCCTGCAGCCCGGCGAGGCACAACTCATACCGACCGGCATGGCCATCCATATCGGCGATCCGAATTTGTGCGCGATCTTGCTGCCGCGTTCGGGTCTCGGCCACAAGAATGGCATCGTGCTCGGCAATCTGGTTGGCTTGATCGATGCCGATTACCAAGGGCCGCTCATGGTCAGTACCTGGAACCGCGGTACGGCTGCTTTTACTATTCAACCGGGTGATCGTATTGCACAATTGGTGCTGATGCCGATTGCGCGCGCCCGTTTCAAGCAAGTGCAGGAATTTGAACAAAGTGCACGTGGCGATGGCGGCTTTGGCCACACAGGTGTGCGTTGATGCGCGGAATGGAAATGATGTTAGAGAAAGCGTGTATTGATTTGTATGCTTCAAACGCAGGGAATGCGGTGATGATTCAGCACAGGGGAAATGCATGAAAAAACCTTCAATCGATTTGAAAGCCTTGAAAGCCGGTGGCTGGCGACCCCTGGTGGCCATCTTGTGTGGCGTTCTGGCGCTCTGGATGCTTTGGCAAGGGTTCTCGGTCTATTCGGACCAGAGACTGACCGAAACGGTCGAGGTCAAGCGCGGACAGATTTCGCAGCAGATCAATCCGGTTATCAAGCGCGCCATCGATAAACTCAATGTCGGCCGTGAACGCAATACCTTGATTGCTGCGCTTAAGCGCGGCGATATCGCAGCAGCGCGGACAATAATTTCCGAAGGTTGGCCAGAGATCGAACAGGCCGATTTTTATTCGCCTGACTTGAAGGCTGCCTATGTCGATCCGAAGGCCTTTGGCTTCGGAAAACTCGGTGTGCTGGAAACAGCGCTGGATAAAAAATCGACCTATCTCGCGATTGCCGTCGATAACGGTGGCCCGCGAATTGCACTGGCCGCACCCATCAATGACGAGCAGGGGCAGCTTCTGTCAGTCGCCTATGTGCGTTTGCCGATGAAGGACCTGATTGCCCCGATTGCCAATTCGGCACCGACTGGCGCGTATATCAGCCTGAGACAAGGCCGATACGACGTGGCGGATGACGGTGATGGTGAAAACCTGCGTACTGCGATTGATATCGGTGCGCTGGAAATTCCTGGAACGCCGATGAAATTGATCGCCGTTGCCCCCGAAGCTCCGGCCGGTCTGGGCGGTATGAAAGGCATCGGTGAACTGATCTTTGGCCTGGTGCTGATTGGCCTGGGTGTGCTGGTCATGCTGTTGCCCAAATTGTTGAAAGGGAAAAAGATCGCCGAGGTCGAGCATATCGAAGAGCCCACTCTGGGCCAGCTTCAGGAAGCCGGTGGCATCGCGACCCCGAATGAAAAGCCGGTATTCGTGCGCCCCACCGAAGAACGCGTTGCAGTTGCCAAAATTCTGGTGAACCGGAGTATTTTCCGCGCCTACGATATTCGCGGCATCATGGGCGAGACACTGGATGCCTCGATTGCGAAATTGATCGGACATGCGGTCGGCAGCCTGATGCATGAAAAAAACATCCGCAGCATTGTCGTTGGCCGCGATGGACGCTTGTCGTCGCCGGAATTATCGCAGGGCCTGATCGATGGCTTGCGATTGGCAGGGCGCGACGTGATTGACCTGGGACTGGTGCCGACACCGATGGTGTATTTCGGTACCTTCCATCTGCGCACAGGCACCGGTATTTCGATTACCGGTAGCCATAATCCGCCGAACTACAATGGCTTCAAAATCGTCGTGGACGGTGAAACCCTGTCTGGCGATGCCATCCAGATGTTGTACGCCCGGATATCGGAAAACAAATTGCATCGCAGTGACTCGAATGGCTCGGTCATGCCGCGCGATATTTCCGATGACTACATCCAGCGTGTCAGCAGCGATATCCAGATCGAACGCAAG
>JAKQKT010000302.1 GCA_029560515.1 Pseudomonadota bacterium | reverse complement strand
CCGAACGATACCGACGACAACCAATCAATACCGATATGGATATTCTCTTTCGCTTCCCAACGTCCGGGCAAATCCAGATCGCGTCCGCGCGGCGCACCGCAACCGACAAATACGGCATCGTAGTTATCGGCCAGCAAGGCTTTCAATGATTCGATTTTTTTGCCGCCGTGGAATTCCACGCCCAAATCCAGGATGTATCCGGTTTCTTCATCAATCACCGCTTCCGGCAAACGGAAACGCGGCACCTGCGTGCGCATGAAGCCACCGGCTTTCGGATCACTATCAAACACGGTCACGTGATAACCGAGCGGCGCCAGATCTCTTGCCACCGTAAGCGATGCGGGCCCTGCACCCACGCAGGCAATTCGCTTGCCATTGGGTTTTGCGACTTTAGGCAATCGATGACGGATATCATCCTTGAAGTCGGCAGTAACGCGTTTCAATCGGCAGATCGCGACCGGTTCCGGTTTTTCGCCGTTGTTCTCTTCGACGCGACCACGGCGGCAGGCAGGTTCGCAAGGCCGGTCGCAGGTTCTTCCGAGAATTCCGGGAAAGACATTCGATTCCCAGTTCAGCATATAGGCATCGTCGTAACGGCCTGCTGCAATCATTCGTATGTATTCGGGGACCGGCGTGTGCGCCGGGCAGGCCAATTGGCAATCAACGACTTTTAAAAAATACGCCGGGTCACGAATATCTGTGGGTTGCATAAAGAGCTGATCCCTCCGAACCGCGATGATGTTGCATTACGCACCGCCGAATGAAGACCGGCGATACACCGTTACAAACAATCTGTGCCGAGTCTATCCCCTTGCTCATCAGGATGGAACCAGCCACCCTCCGCGGCATTACCGGATAAGATAGCGGTCTATGTCCGCAGCCCATGAAAACGATCAAGCCCCATTCGCCAATCTCGACCCCGACCGCGTTCTGGAAGCCGTTGAATCGCTCGGTTTTGATTGCGATGGCCGCGTGCTGGCCCTGAACAGTTACGAGAACCGCGTTTATCGTGTGGGCCGCGAGAACCATGCACCAGTCGTTGCCAAGTTTTACCGGCCAGGACGCTGGACCGATGAAGCCATTCTGGAAGAACACGCATTCAGTGCCGAGTTACTGGCGGCCGACATTTCGGCAGTTGCTCCACTTGTTATCAACAACCAAACCCTGCATCACGACGAGGGGTTGCGTTTCGCCCTGTTCCCGATGCAAGGCGGTCATTCACCCGAACCGGGCGACAAGGAAACACTTATTCATATTGGCCGCGCTTTGGGGCGACTGCATTCGGTCGGCGCATCGAAATCCTTCGTGCACCGTGAGAAGTTAAGCATCGAAAACAAGGCCGAAGAGCCGGTGCATTATTTGCTGGAAGCCCATTGGCTGCCGCATGAACTGGAAAACAATTTCATCGCGCTGTGCGAGCAGCTTATCAACCAGATTGAAAATGCCTGGCAACGCGCGGGTAGTTTCGACACTTTAAGACTGCACGGCGACTGCCACCCCGGCAATTTATTGTGGCGCGATGACACCGTGCATTTCGTCGATCTTGATGATGCCCTCACCGGCCCCGCCATGCAGGATTGTTGGATGCTGCTGCACGGCTCGCGTGAAACCCGTGCACAACAATTGTCATGGTTGCTGGAAGGCTATGAAGTGTTCCGGAAATTCAACCGCGCGGAACTGCAGTTGATAGAAGCACTACGTGCGATGCGGATCATTCACTACCACGCCTGGATCGCACGGCGCTGGAACGACCCCGCCTTTCCGGCAGCCTTTCCGTGGTTCGAATCTTCGCGCCATTGGGAAGGCGTGATCACGCAATTACAGGAACAATTGGCCACGATGCAGGAGCCGGCTCTGGTTCTGCGCTGAGCCATGACTTCACCCACTTTCTAAAAAACCGGGTTTGGGTTAAAACGCGTTACCTATCTACGCCATCTCGACATCGACGCATGGCATCCATGGAGCTGTTATGAAACCTCGCTTGTTATCGGCATTGTTATGCGCCGCACTGGCCACTGCGCCGGCCTTCGCTGCCGACTCGATCACCACCGTTCCCGGCGCCGATAAAATCACCACCAAGACGCTACCAAATGGTTTGAAGATTGTTGTATGGTCCGACCACGATATTCCCAATATCGCCTTGTACAACTGGTACAAGGTCGGCAGCCGCAATGAGTACGCCGGCATCACCGGTATTTCGCATTTCTTCGAACACATGATGTTCAACGGCACCAGCAAGCGGAAACCCGGCGAATTCGACCGCGTGATGGAAGCCAATGGTGGTGCGAACAATGCCTATACCAGCAGCGATGTCACGGTTTACCAGGATTGGTTTCCGCGCAGCGCACTGGAACTGATTTTCGATCTTGAAGGCGACCGCATGGCGAATCTGGATTTCGACCCGAAAGTCGTCGAAAGCGAACGCGGCGTGGTGTATTCCGAACGCCGTTCATCAGTGGACAACAGCAATTTCGGATCACTGATCGAACAAGTCGACGCTACCGCATTCACTGCGCATCCCTATCAAATTCCCACTGTCGGCTGGCCGTCGGATATTGAAGGCTGGAAGGTCGACGACCTGAAAAATTACTACCACACCTATTACGCGCCGAATAACGCCGTGATGTTCGTGGTCGGCGATGTCGAACCGCAGGAGGTTTTCACGCTGGCCGAAAAATACCTGGGCAAGACGCCGGCGCAGGCAACGCCAAGACCGATTACCACCAAGGAGCCCGAACAACTGGGCGAGCGCCGCGTCAATTTGGTCCGCGAAGGCGAAGCGCCCTTGCTCGTATTCGCGCATCATTCGGTCAGTGGTTCGGATGCCGATATGCCCGCCACCGAATTATTGATGTCGATTCTTGCCGACGGCGATTCTTCACGACTGCATCAGCAACTGGTGGAACAGCAGCAGCTGGTCGTTGATATCGAGCAATCGCTGAACTCGGGCTTTGACCCCGGCCTGTCTTATATCTACGCCACCTTGCCGCCCGGTGGCGATTTGGCCGTCGTCGAAAAAGCACTCGATGCCGAGCTGGTAAAAATCGCCAACGAAGGCGCGACCGAAGCCGAGTTGAACAAGGCTCGCACGCAGCAACTCGCCGGCTTCTGGCGCGGCCTCGCGACGATTTCCGGAAAAGCGCAGGCACTGGGCACTTACGAAGTTTTCAACGGCGATTACAAAAAACTTTTTCAGGCACCCGCCGATTATGAAAAAGTGACCGTCGCTGATCTGAAACGCGTAGCTACCAAATTATTCCGTCGTGAAAATCGGACCGTTGGTACTTTCATGCCTGCTGTAAAGAAAGGAAATTGAAATGAGATCGTCTCTGAACCGTTTATTTTTTACTGCCGCGCTTGCTCTATCGGCACCTGCTTTCGCTGCCGACACAGCCATGCCCGCCTTTGAGCGCACGGTGTTGGCCAATGGCACCGAAGTCTTGCTGATGGAAAAACACGATGTGCCACTCATCGCGATCAATGCACAGGTCCGTGGCGGCAGCCTGACCGACCCAGCCGGACAGGAAGGCACTGCGTCATTATTGAGCGACCTCATGCAAAAAGGCGCCGGCAAGCGCGATGCAAAAACTTTTGCTGAAACCGTCGACGGCGCTGGTGGCAAATTGAATACCGGCAGTAGTTTGTCCGCGCTGGAACTGAACGCTGAATTTTTGTCGCGCGATGCCGACCTGATGCTTGAACTTGCCTCAGATGCATTGATTCGGCCAACACTTGATGCATCAGAATTTGAAAAAGTACGCACGCTTGCCATTCAGTCGCAGGCCGCCGCCAAAGACGGTGATCCGCGTGGCTTGATCCACCAATATGGCGCTGCCTATCTATTCAAGAATCATCCGTATGGCCGACCTGTCGGCGGCGATGAAACCAGCCTGAAAAACATCACTCTGAAAAGCCTGAAGGGTTATTACCAAAGCCAGCTCGGTGGCGACCGTCTGATTATTTCGGTGGTCGGCGATTTCAAAGCGGCCGACATGAAGACCAAAATTGAAAAAGCCTTCGGTGGCTGGGGCAAGGCAACCGGCACATTGCCTGTTGTTAGCGCGAGACAGAAGGAAACCGGCCGTCGCATTTTGTTGATCGACAAACCCGGCGCCACCCAGACGTATTTCTGGCTTGGCAATGTCGGTACCAACCGTGCCGACTCCGAACGCCCTGCACAAGCCTTGGCCAACACCGTCTTCGGCGGTCGCTTCACTTCCATGCTCAATACCGAGCTGCGCATCAAATCCGGATTAAGTTATGGCGCCTACTCCGGCATGATGCGATATGAGCAACCAGGTCCTGTCCATATCGTTTCGTATACTCGTACCGATGCCACCATACAGGCTATTGATCTCACTATCGCCACGTTGGACCGCCTGCATAAAGAAGGCATCAGCAACGATATGCAGGAATCGGCAAAAAACTACGTCCTTGGCCAATTCGCTCCAACCCTGGAAACCGGCCCGCAAATGGCCGACAAGCTCAGCGAGCTGGCACTGTATCGTTTGAACCGCGATGAAGTGGATCTCTACGCGAAAAATATACGTGGCGTCACGCCGGAACAATTTTCAAAAGCGATTGCGGTTTATCCCGCTAACGCGGATCTGGTGATGGTTCTGATTGGCGATGCCGCGAAAATTCGCGACAGCGTAAAAAAATACGGCCCTGTCACCGAAATGAAAATCAGCGAACCGCGTTTCTCACCGTAAATGCGTAGCCCGGGTCATGGCTCCACCTGACCCGGGATTACCTTATGACATGAGGTTCAACGCAAAGTCCGAAACAACCAATCACCGATCGGATAGGTAATATTGAAATTGCAGGCCGTCATGATGCTCTGGTCATGATGCGCCTGATGCAGCCGCCGCATGCGCGAAACAATCGGCAAGCGACTAACCCAATGCCCCTCCGGCAGGTGATAGGCCAGATGCAGGTATTCGTAATTCAGGAAATAGAGCAAGCCGGTAATCACGAATAAAAGCGCCGCATTCACGCTGACCAGATAGCCGACAAGCAAGGCGAGCGGCGTGCCGAAACCCAGCAGGAAAAATACGATCAGGAATGGCGGAAACAACACCACCTTGAAATCTCGGATACTGTCGACCGGCATCGTGGTGTGCGTGAAAAAACGATGATGCTGTTTCACATGCCGCTTGAACATCAAACCAAATCCCGGCCTCGGATGATGCATCACGAAGCGATGCCCCAGATATTCCGAAATATTCGAATAAACGAAAGTCAGCGGGATTACCCACAACTCCCGCGCCTGCACACCGTGCAAATACCAGACGCATAAAGCCACGCCTGCAAGAATGATCGCATTGGTGGTCGCGAAATGCCGCCAACCGCGATAGCCCGGAAGAATCTCCGCAGAGCGGTATTCCTCGCGGAAACTGGCAACGCGGCTGTCGGTATCGATTTCAATGGGCTCTGTTTTCATCTTCCGGTCTACATAGGTTGCCATAAGCAAAATAATGTTCCCAAGAAAAATGTATTGCAAGGTCACTCCGGCTATATCGCATTGACAGGATTTCTCAACCCGTAAAAAACGTCGTTCAGGCGAAAGCCGGAATGACGCAATTTTCTTTTTAAGCTGGCTCTGCGAATAACACATTCTGCTAACCTACACATTCCACGGCCCAATGAAATTTCACGTGAAAAACGACCACCGGCGTGCCTTCTGGCAAGTCCATTTATGCGTGTTGCTCTGGGGCTTTACCGCCATCCTCGGCAAACTGATCACCCTGCCCGCGCAGGCGCTGGTGGTATGGCGCATGGCCTTGGTCTGCGGCTTTCTCGCGATGTTCCCGAAAGTATGGCGCGGTATTGCCGCCATGAAACCCAAACTTATACTGACCTATGCCGGTATCGGCACTATCGTCGCGTTGCATTGGCTCACGTTTTACGGCGCCATCAAATTGTCGAATGCTTCCGTTGCCGTCAGTTGTCTTGCCCTGGGTTCGGTGTTTGCGGCATTGATCGAACCCTTGCTCACTGACAAGGCTTGGAACAAAGCCGAGTTATTGCTCGGCGTTCTTGCCATTCCCGGCGTGGTGTTGCTGGTCGGTGGCGTACCTTTGTCCATGCATACCGGCATTATCGTCGGCACCATTTCCGCATTCCTGACCTCGCTGTTCGCCGTTCTGAATAAACGTTACGTGCACGATGCCGAACCGGAATCGGTGACGTTTATCGAGATGTCGGCTGGCGCCCTGTTCCTGACTATCGCGAGCATCCTGTATTTCGGCAACGAAAATACCTTGATGCTGCCCGATGCCCGCGATGCGGTTTTATTATTGATACTGGCAGTGGCCTGCACCCTGTTCCCGTTTATCTTGTCGCTGCACGCCCTGCGTCATATCAGTGCCTTTACCACCCAGCTGGCATTGAATCTGGAGCCTGTCTACGCGATCGTGATCGCGGCCTTGTGGCTGAAGGAATACGAGGAACTCACGCCGCAGTTCTATCTCGGCGTGAGCATTATCCTGCTGGCGGTATTTATCCAGCCAGCGACGCTGGCGATCAAGCGGAAGGTACGAAGATAATCCACTCAGCCGGCTTGTCGTGTCTTTCATCGCAAGTTCGAAATGATTGCAAAACCATAACGACTATTCCTGAAGCCAGATTGATATTTCTTCTGTATGCCGATGGATACATTCGCGTGCGACTCATCATCCCATGGCAATGTTTGCGGTCCATGCACAGGGCAACAACATCCAGAATGACGGCTGCCTGATGTTTGCCGTCGACGTTCACGATGAGGACGACATAGTGATTCAGGCTTGAATAAATCCAACTTCAAAGTCTGAAAGCCAAGACATTTAGTTTGGTGGTTGGATATTTCGTCATCAAACTTGAATCGATCCCCCGGTTTGAAGGTCATTATCGGTAGAAAAACTATAGCTGCATGTCGTCAAAGGCAAGTTTGCATTTACGATCATCGTCGGAACCTGTGTACCAACGACTCCGCAATGAATCTGTTTTCAAAGTCGATTGCGTCCGCAAATAAGAGATATCTTTAGGGTGCGCTGCATCACCCATCTAAATTTGCCCCGAACATCGAATTTCTCACTAGAAGAATGAGCAAATAAATCAGGATCTTGATTTGAATCAATATCTTCAGATTTTTAGACGGATATTATTTATATATGAGAACGCAACACGATCGATTCAATTTCATGCGTGGTTTGGCCATCTTGGCTGCCTTGCTATTGGCGTTCTCACCGAGCATCAGCAAGCTCGCTTCTATATACCGGTCTACAATCACGGAAGTATTGTGTACATCCAGCGGCCTGAAGACCGTCGAGCTCCCCATAAAAATAGCCGCGCCGAACCAACAGGCCGGTCACACGGAATGTGATTACTGCACGCTGCTGACATCGGCTTTGGCTGCGCTGCCCTTTGTGGCGGGGAAAATACCATCGCTTGTTTTTTCCCCGGCAAATTGCAGGCGTTCCTTTTCACCGCATTTGGCTAAATCCAACTTTCCCGCACTCGGCTCACGCGGTCCTCCTGCTGTTTAAAAGTCGCTAACTCCATATCTTGTGCACTGCACGATATCACCTCATGACTTTTTAAAGAGCACCCCATGCGAAAAAATAAACTCGCGTTGGCAGTCGCCATCGCCATTACATTTGCCCTGCCTGTGCATGCGCAGGATAAAACCACTACCGAAAATGCGGTCGAACTCGATAGCGTCGAGGTTACCGGTGTCCGGATCGCTCCCTTGCCCCAGGCCGAAGCTACGCTGGACTCTTCCGGGATAAAAGCTAAATCGGCAGCAACATCCGATACAGCCCAATTGCTTGAAGATATTCCAGGTCTGTCGCTCTATGGCAATGGCGGCGTATCCAGCCTGCCCGTCATGCGCGGATTCGCCGATGACAGGCTACGCATCCAGGTTGACGGCATCGACCTGATTTCCGCGTGTGCCAACCATATGAACCCGCCACTGTCGTATA
Source organism: Pseudomonadota bacterium (assembly GCA_029560515.1). GTDB lineage: Bacteria > Pseudomonadota > Gammaproteobacteria > Xanthomonadales > Xanthomonadaceae > Arenimonas. The sequence continues at coordinate 13,450 of JAKQKT010000302.1, read as the reverse complement.
TCGATCCATCCAGCATCGGCAGAATTGAAGTGTTCGCCGGCATCACGCCGGTAAGCCTCGGTGGCGATAGTCTTGGCGGTACCATCATGGTCGAATCTGTCGCCCCGGAGTTTGCGGAAAACAATGAAGCCATGCGGAGCAAGGGCAGTGCCGGGCTTTTTTACCGCAGCAACGGCAACGCCTACGGTGCCAATGTTTCAGCTCTGTTCGCGGGAGAAAATTTCAGCTTCACTTACAACGGCTCCACGGCACACTCGGACAATTACCGGGCCGGAGATGACTTCAAGCCCGCCGGTCTCGCCGCAGCCGGACGCGAGTGGCTGGATGGCGACGAAGTGGGATCCTCGTATTACAAATCCACCAATCAATCGATTGGCCTTGCGTTTCGGCAGGACAATCATTTATTCGAACTGAAGTACGGCCAGCAGGATATTCCACGACAGGGTTTTCCGAACCAGCGCATGGACATGACCCGCAACGACAGCAAACAACTCAACCTGCGTTACAAAGGCGTGTTCGCCTGGGGTGCACTGGAAGCCGGGGCATACCGCGAGGACACCCGCCACAGCATGCAATTCGGCGATGACAAACTTTTCTGGTATGGTCCCACCGCAGCGCAAGATGGCCAACCGGGACCCACCTGCGCCACCATGGGCCCGACCTGCTATGCGGCGGGTATGCCGATGGATACCGAAGGAAAAAATACCGGCGTCCACCTGAAAGCCAACATCACACTGTCGGAACGGGATTTGCTGCGAATCGGCACCGACATCCAACAGTATCGGCTGGATGATTATTGGCTCCCCTCCGGACGCATGATGGCGCCAAATACTTTCTGGAATATTCGCGATGGCGAACGCGATCGGCTGGCCGCTTTTGCCGAATGGGAAGCCAACTGGAATACCCGTTGGTTGACGCAACTGGGTATTCGTTTCGAAAACGTGAGCATGGATGCCGGCCCGGTACAAAGCTACAACCCCATGTTCAGCCAGCCTGATGCGAATGCTTTCAATGCGGCCGATCGTTCTCGTAACGATGGCAATCTCGACATGACGGCGCTGTCGCGCTTCACGCCTTCGGCAACGCAAACTTTCGAATTCGGAATCGCACAGAAAACCCGTTCTCCCAATCTCTACGAACGCTATGCCTGGTCCACCCACGGCATGGCGATGCGCATGGTGAATTTCGCCGGCGATGGCAACGGCTATGTCGGCAATCTTGCCTTGAAGCCCGAAACAGCCACTAGTCTCAGCTTGAATGCGGATTGGCATGATGCAGGTAACAAACGCTGGAATCTCCATGCATCTGCCTACGTCAATGAAATCGACGACTACATCGACGCAGAGCGCTGCTTTTCCGCAACGCCTTTCGGAATGGCGTGTACCGCCGACAACCTGACTCGCCAAACCGGCTTTGTCTATCTGCAATTCGTCAATCAATCCGCGCGAATTTATGGGTTTGATTTGTCGGCCAAGTTTCCAATAGCGGAAAATTCACGTTTTGGCAGCCTTAGCGGGAAAGCTATCGTCAGTTACTCCCATGGCGAAAACGAAACGACCGGCGACAATCTTTACAACATCATGCCGCTCAATGCGGAATTCGTGATTGAGCAAAAGCATGGCGCATGGACGCATCGCCTCGAAGCCGAATTTGTGAGCGCAAAGAACGAAGTCTCCGCCGTTCGCAATGAAGTGGAAACGGCCGGATACGCAATTGCCCATTTGCGAGGCAGTTACGAATGGAAGAAGCTACGTCTGGATTTTGGCATAGAAAACATCTTTGACCGTTTCTACACTCACCCGCTGGGTGGCGCCTATCTGGGCCAGGGAAAAACCATGCCGGGCACCGATGTACCGTGGGGTCTGTCGGTACCGGGCAAAGGTCGATCTCTCTACACCGGCCTGAACTTTGAGTTCTAAGCTCGACCACGCAAAAAAATAAGGCCACGTGATGTGGCCTTATTTTGCAAAATTCATTGTTCAAGGACGCGCCATCAGTAAAGCATCCCGTTTTAACCAATATATCCAGCGTCTGTTATTTCCGGAAACTCAAGCATCAACAGTCCTCACCTATGTGCTTCACAAAGCAGGACGGACTGGGCAACGCGCTGGACTGGGAAAACGAACGCGGCTCCTGATTGGCCGCATTACCTTTTTTTCTCCGTTTGCTTGGGAACATCCCCAACAGCAGGAGCGGAAAATGGCCGGTTTGAATCTGAAAGCGCAAGGCACCCATATCACCTCGGATGACCGCCTGATCTTCGCGGTCGAGGTTCTCAACGATGCGGGCGAACCCGTCCTTGGCTTGAAAAAATCCAACTTCAAAATCTGGCAATTCGGACATTTATTCGGCGAGCTACCCGTGGACATCGTGGTACCGCTGGACGAAATCGATGCATTGAAAGGCTATTACCATCTGGTCCGTAAAAACTGGTCGCCCGCCGTGAACGGTACGTTTGCGTTTCGCGTATCGGCCGGCAAAGGGCGCTCGCACGGACAAGTGATGACCTGGGTCGTGAAAGTGGATGGCGGCCCGAAATAGAGGGGTTTCGCATCGTGAAAGCTGCCTGTCCAGCGCAGCTTTCACGCATTGAACTTTAATTGCAGAAAAGCAGAAGTCCTGGAACGGAAATTCGTGAACAGCGTAGATCACCTCACCCTGAAAACGGTCAATACCGTCGCTGAACTCATGCAACTGCAGGAGCAATTCGGCACCTTGACGCCACCTGATATTCGGCGCTGGGCATTTCGCGGGCAATCGCGCGAATACGGCAATCTGGTGCCCTCATTCAAACGCCTTTTTTCAACACAATCGTTTTCCGCCGCCGAACTGATCGAGCGAAAACTGATCGAAGACTTCCGCAAGCATTACCAGGTGCTATCGAACCAGAACAATTCCGCTGCCGTTTCCATGTTATCGATAGGAAACGGCCATGACCTGAAGTGCTTGAGCGTGATGCAACATTATGAAGTGCCTACTCGCCTGCTTGACTGGACTTCCGATTTCTGGACCGCAATATATTTTGCCTGTGCCGGCGAACCCGACTCGAATGCGGAATTGTGGTTTTACGATCGCGTACTTTTTTCTGAGCAGCACGTGGCAGGCAGCAAGTTCGAAAGCTTGCTGTTCCAGGCGCATGACGCACCACGCGAACCCGATGTTCTGGGTCTTCGCGATGCCGGCTTGCTGCTTGAATTCGACCCGCGACTAAATTCCAGGATGCAGAGCCAATTCGGCCACCATACCGTCAGCTCTGATGTGTTTCAGGATCATGCGGATTTGCTGGACGACCTGCAGAAAAAGCGCGAAGCCACAGAAAATGCGCCTTGGTATTTCCGGCGATTGGTGATCGACAAATCCTGCAAAGGCAAGGTGCTGCAATTTCTTGCTGACTACAAAAACATGACGGCCGGCACTATCTATCCCGATGTCGTTGGCCTCGGTCGATTCCTGCGCTGGCAGCTTGATTCACTGCGGACCATGCTGTTGTAAAAATCAGGCGCTGCGTTTCAATGCCGCCACCGTACTTGTTACGGATCTCTCCAGCACATCGGCAAGTACCTCGGCGGAACACGTCCCCTGACCCAATAACCAGGCGGCAATTGGTGTCAGCATCATTTCGCTTAACTGGATCCCGATCAGGGGCAGCGGCAATTTTTTGTCGGTGATTTGCTTCGCGAGTTTCTTCTGGATCATGCCTGCCAGCGTAGCCGTCACTTTTTTGCGAATGGCACCCGTAAAAATCCCTCTCGCCATTCCCCGGTTTTCCCAGAAATGTTCAAGGATATCGACCAGGGCCTGTTTCGTTCCGGAGCCGTCCACCAGATTGGCCAATCGCGAGAACGGCCCTTCCAGACTATCGGCGAGCAATTCGTCCTTGCTCCTGAAATGCTCATAAAAAGTGGAGCGTGCAATACCCGCCTGCTCGACGATGTCGTCGATTTTTATTTCGTAATAACGCCGTTCGAGCACCATGCCGAAAAATGCGGAGCGGATAGCTTGCCGTGTTCTCGATTTCCGGGCATCGCCATTGGCAACATCGGTATTCGTCATTTGACCACTCCTGCATTTCGGACATTGCGGCCAAAGTGTCCGGGAAGTTCCACATCCGGATTGTTATCGTTTACGCACCTCACCACAGACGCCATTATGAAAGATCAACACATGCTTGTGAATTCGAACCCACCTTTCTCCCAACGCAAGACGGCCATTACCCTGATCACGGTCAATGTACTGAGCCTGTTCGCGATGGCCCATCATCCAACCGCACACGGCGAATCCGGCACGGGATTATTGAATGCTCTGGTCGCCATGGGTGGACTGAACCAGTTCATACACGGCGCCCTGATTGCCACAACGCTCATTACCTGGCTGTGCCTGGTCGAGTTCTCGACAAGCGGCTTCAAACATTGGCTGGTACGAAACGCCTTGCTGCTTTACTCATTCGGTACTCTCGCGATGACGGGTGCGGCATTGATCAATGGTTTCGTCAGCATTCGTCTGGCCGATCAATTGCTGCACGCATCGGCGGACTTACAACAAGGCGGCCCGCTGCTATTGCAGTTTAGCTGGGCCGTGAATCAAACGCTGGTCGGCTTTGCCGTGATCGCGATGTGTGCGGGAATTGCCTGCTGGTCGCTGCATTTATGTTCCGGTAGCAAGCATGCGCGCATTTTGGGTATTGCCGGTTTGATCATGGCCATCACGCAAATCGGCATGCAATGGATTCACCACGGCAATTACGATGTTCACCAAATGATGGTGTTTGTCGTATGGCATGCGCTATGGTGCATTGCGATCGCATTCCTGATGTTGGGCAGGGAAAAACACGCGAATACCGTAAAGGCGGAATAATTTCCATCGCCGGGCCGGACAACACCACGACCCGGCGATGGCGAATCAGGATGCCACAGTCTTGCGCAGTGCTTCCAGTTTCTCGCCCATGACTTGCATATAGCTTTTCGCCGCGCTGATCGTCTTGATTTTTTTGAAGTTGGCGAGAATGTCCGCATGCTTGCCTTCATCATTGCCGGCGAGTTCCAGTTCCGTTTTCAGCAGGATATGCAGGAACCCAAGCCAGTTGCCGGACTCTGGTAGCGCCTGATCGATTTCGACAATTTTTTTCTGCCCGGTTTTTATTATCGGAGCGACCGGTGACACCAGCGTGCGGGGACATTCGGCATCGCTGCGCAAAGCCGAGTGCTCGAACAGATGCCAGAGATCAGAGGCGGCTTCATCCCTGCCAGTGAGATGCTTGATACCGAGCATGCGTTCAAGCGTTGCAAGAATGGAAGTGTGATCGTAGATCGTATGGTCAACCGTGCCTGCCTTGATTCGCGGCGATACGATGACGGCCGGCACCCTCACGCCATACATCGCAAAATCGAATCCGTTTAAGGCTTTCAGCTGGTTGATATTGCCGTCCCCCGGAGGAATCGCTACACCCGGCTCCACGTGATCATAGAAGCCGCCATGTTCGTCATATACGATGACCAGCAAGCTGTTGTTCCAGAGTGGCGAATTGCGAATCGCTTCATACACCGCCTTGATCAGGCATTCGCCACCGTAACAATCGTCCTCGGGGTGTTGCGACGAACCCTCCTTGTAACTTGGCCCCTTGAACGGCGGCTGCTTGTCGAAAAAACTCTTGCCGAAATTCGGCTCGATGAAGGTGTAGTCGTAGGGATAATCCTTTTGCAAATCATTTGCGAAATTATCGGCCCAGACTTTCGAGTGCCGCGATGAATCCAGTGGATGCACGTCCAGAATACTCACGCCCTTCAGCGATGCGACCTGCGGAATCCAGCCGCCATGCATGAACTCGGCAGGCTCGCGATAGCGGTTATGCCAGTCGCTGTATAAACGCCAGGAATGACCGGCTTTCGTCAATGCCTGATAGATCGAGCCATGTTCAAATTCAAAGCCGTGGACATGCGATTCCCATTCCACCTCTTCCAGCGTCTTCGGGCTTCGATCAAGACAGGCCGACGAAGCGCCGTGCGCGAAAAAACGATTCGGCCAGGTCGGCCCCGGCATCGAGGAAAACCAGTGATCGCAAATCGCGTATTCATGGGCAAGTTGATTGATCACCGGCAATTGCGAGGGTGTGTTGAAACAGGCCATGATGTCGCCGATGTGTTCCTTGGCAGGCACTCCGGTGTCTTCGCTCAACGAGGTCGCATAATTAATCGCGAAGCCGCCATTGCCATTGAATAATTGCTCGGCAACATCGGCAAATTCATGACCGGGATCGGTCGTCATGCTCACTGGCGCGCCGTCTTTCACGAAATAGGCCTGCCGGTAATATTGATTGCTGTCCGAGGTCGTCGCCGCTTCTATCCCCTTGATGCCCGACATCGCGAAAATATGATCGAAGGAATGGTTTTCCAGCATCAACACGAAAACATGCGTGATACCCGCATCATTCAATTCCGTTTCGGTCACGGGCATAGATGGTCTCCAGGAAGTGTCTTCGGTAAAAGAAGGGAATTGGAAAGCGATGTGCTCCGCTATCATCCCCTACAAAAAAGGTAACGCTCTAAGTCCTGCAGGCAGGACAAAGCCAATGTTGCAAACACACAATGAAAACCGAGATCTTGATCAGCCTAAAACCCTTCGCCTGGGTGTATGCTCGACCGGCCTGACCCGTGCAGGAATCTCGGGTCAATTCATCCAGAAGGGGAAACAAATGCACTATCGCACGCTGGGCATCATCGCCCTGACATTGGCGGCGCAGGCCGCGACGGTTGCAAGCAAGACGCCTGCCCTGCGTCCGGACCAAGTCGAGTTTCGCTCGCTTTACAAGGAGCTGGTGGAAACCAATACGACGCTGTCTTCCGGCAGTTGCACGCTGGCGGCCGAAAGGATGGCAGCGCACCTGAAAGCCGCAGGTTTTGCCGATCAGGACCTCACCCTGTTCTCCACGCCAGAGCATCCGAAAGAAGGCGGCCTGGTCGCGATCATGCAAGGCAGTTCGAAGACTTTGAAACCGATGCTGCTCCTCGCCCATATCGACGTGGTGGAAGCGAAGCGCGAGGACTGGACCCGCGATCCTTTCGTGCTGATTGAAGAAAACGGAAATTTTTATGGCCGTGGCACCTCGGACGACAAGTCGATGGCCGCCGTCTGGACCGACATGCTGGTGCGATTCAAGAAGAACGGCTACGTGCCGGACCGCACGATCAAGATGGCGCTGACCTGCGGCGAAGAAACCACCTTCGCGTTCAATGGCGCGCAATGGCTTACGCAAAACAAGCCGGAATTGATTGCCGCCGAATTTGCGATCAATGAAGGCGGTGGCGGCGACACCGACGGCCACGGAAAAATCGTTAGCCAATCCATGCAGGTCGGCGAGAAGGCAGTACAAAATTTCCGTATCGAAGCCACTAATCCCGGCGGCCATAGTTCGATCCCTGTTCGCGAAAATGCGATCTACGAGTTATCGGATGCGCTGGTAAAAATTCGCAATTACGAATTCCCGCTGAAAATGACCGATACCACCCGTGCCTTTTTCACCGGCGTCGGCTCCGGTCGCAAGGACAAACTCGGTGAGGCCCTGCTCGCGCTGGTGAAAAATCCGGAAGACAAGGCGGCGGAAGCCATCGTCAACACCGATCGCGCTTATCACAGCATGCTGCGCACCACCTGCGTCGCCACCCTGCTCGATGGCGGCCACGCGAACAATGCCTTGCCGCAACGCGCCGGTGCCAATATCAATTGCCGGATATTCCCCGGCGAATCGGTGGAAACCACACAGGCTGCGCTTGAAGCGGCGATCGCCGATGCCGGCGTCAAAATCACGACGGTGCCGCCCGTGCGTCCACTCGCCGCACCGCCGCCACTCGATCCGAAAATCATGGAACCTGCGACAACACTGGCGGCAAAATATTTTCCTGGCGTGCCCGTGATTCCGGCGATGTCCACCGGCGCGACCGATGGCATTTTCCTTGAAGCCATCGGCATTCCCACCTACGGCGTACCGGGCATATGGGGCGACCCAGACGGCAATGGTGTGCATGGCTTGAATGAAAGAATGGAAGCCCGCTCGCTGTATGTCGGCCGCGATTATCTGACCGATCTGGTCAAAGCCTACGCAGGCGGCAAATAAAAATCCCGTAGCCCGGGTCATGGTTCTACCTGACCCGTGACAAAATGCAACAACACGAACATCCCGTCTTGCGATGTCGTTTTCAAAAAAATCGATGCCTGTTTTGGTTGATCGAATCCCCGGGTCAGATGGAGCCATGACCCGGGCTACGCTGCTTACCAACGAGTTCGCACGTCCTACACTTTGCCGCGCCTATATTGATCTGCCGGAACAGGACAACGGTCAGCCGCGGCATCCGACCCTTTTTATTGGACTACGTGCAAGCAATCACCATGAAAACCAGAGACAGACAACTCGCCAGCATTCTTACCTACAGCGGTACCTTGCCACTCGTGGGCTGTGTAGTGCTGCTCTTTGCACCCCTCGCGGGTGTCGATGGCAAGCTTGTCGCCATCGCCTATGCCGCGGTTATCCTGTCTTTTCTTTGCGGTATTCACTGGGCCTTGTTTTTGTTCTTTTCCGAAAAATGCCCGAACAATTTATTGATTACCAGCAATATTGTCGCGCTTATGGCCTGGGCTTCGCTGCTTGTGACTCATCATGAATTGGCGCTGGCGTTTCAGGGCCTGTGTTTTCTCGCTTTGTTCGCTCTGGATTTCAAGCTTCGCAATGCAGGCTTGCTGCCGGAATGGTTTTACCATTTGCGCCGCAACGCCACGATTATCGTCGTGTTTTGTCTGACATGCTTGGCGGTGCTTTCATGAAGAAACGCATCGCCATTATCGGCGCGGGCGTTTCCGGCCTGACGCTCGCCCAACATCTGAAGGACCACGCCGACGTCGTCGTCTTCGAGAAAGCCAGAGGCGTTGGCGGCCGCATGAGTACGCGCTATGCCGAACCGTTTTATTTTGATCACGGCACGCAATTTTTCACAGCCCGCAGCAAGGCGTTTCAGCGCTTTATCGCACCACTGATTGCCAGTGGCCTCATCGCCGAATGGAAAGGCAAGGTCGTCACCTTCCAGGCAGATAACACCCTAAAAGATCGACTCTGGTTCGAGCCGCATTATGTGGCAGTGCCTCACATGAATAGTCTTGGCAGGCATCTTGCCGAAGGACTCGATGTGCGATTAAACACGGAAATCGCACCGCTCGGTGAAAAACACGCGGAGGGCTGGCAGCTTCTTGGCAAAGACGGCACCGCGCACGGCATGTTTGATTGGGTGATCTCCACTGCACCGCCCGTGCAAACCGTGAATCTATTGCAGACGCTATTGCCCGGTGACTCTCCCTTGCATCAAATAAAACTGCAAGGCTGCTTTACCTTGATGATCGGCTTCAAAACGCCATGGACCAAACCCTGGATGGCGGCCAAGGTGCATGAAAAACCCATCGAGTGGATTGCCGTCAATTCCAGCAAACCCGGCAGGAACAAAGACCTCACTTCCCTCGTAGTGCATTCGCGCAATGACTGGGCCGACGAACACCTCGAAGACGATTTGCAACAAACGCAGCAAACACTGGTGCGGCAATTCGAAGCGGTCACCGGCATCGCCTGCGACAAGGCCGAGTATCTTTCGATGCATCGCTGGAAATACGCGATTGTTTTGGAAAATGAAAAAAAAGGATTTCACCTCGACCCCGAAAGAAATATCGCCGCCACCGGCGATTGGGCATCGGCCTCGCGTATTGAAGATGTCTGGTTGAACGCGGCAAGTCTGGCAAAAGCAATCGTGGAAAAAATCACATAATTCAGTCAATGAATCCCGTCTGGAACGATATGAGTGTCAACCTAAACTATCGACTTTCGTTTTCGTAAGGTAACCCCCACTCATCGAGTGACATATGCCCAAGCACACGGTCTTTTTCGCCAAATCCATCATCACTTTGCTGGCATGTGTTTCCTGCCTGTGCATGGCGCATGGTGTCGAAAAAGACATTGACCTGACCCGCCTGCCATTGGGCGATGGCAGGATTTCGGACCATCCATTGCAAGGTAGTATCTGGCCTTGCCAAACCGCCGGCTTTGGCACACGCCGTTCGCATGGAGGTGAGTGGATAAAATCCGATGGCACCTTTGATTTTTCCAACAAACCCGTGACCGAGGGTGAAATTTATTGGCCAAGTAAAATCGATATCCGCCTGGTGGATGGCAAGCGGCGCGTTACCGGCAACGACCTTCCGAAACATGCAACCGGTAAGTTCCCCATTGCACCGGGAAACGCAGCGTATCGCTACGACACCAATCCCAATTCGATCAGCGCACAGGAAGTGTTGATGGAGCTACCCGGTGCTCCTGCACTGGCGCAAGCAAGCTCCTGCCTGCCCGGTGGTGCGATCGGCATGCTTTTGACGGGCAGTTTGTTGTTCAACGCACTGGACGCCAATGGTGAAGACGCCGTCGCCCATGAAATCCAGGACAACTGCCAAGGGCACCCGCAACGCAGCGGTGCGTATCACTACCATAGCCTGACGACCTGCCAGGCTGACCAAGGCAGCGGGCATTCCTTGCTGATCGGTTATGCCTTCGATGGCTTCGGTATATTCGGTCGCCGTGGCGAAAACGGAAAGCTGTTGAGCAATGCCGATCTGGATGAATGCCATGGCCATACCCACGTGATTTCATGGGATGGAAAAATGGTATCGATGTACCACTACCACGCGACCTGGGAATACCCCTACACGCTCGGCTGTTTCAAAGGCAGCCCGCAACGACTGCCCCTGCAACAAGGCAATCGCAGAAGACCGGGTTGATGAAGAGCAACCCGGCCTGTGGTACCAAAAGCAGCGATGCGACAGGGGTATGCCATTTGCATACTCTTTGCATCAACGCACACGATCGCGTTATCTGCACAGTTCGTTATTTCCCCGCAGCCATTTTGTCCCGTTAAGCATCAGACCCTCGGACATCTCGCGAATATCAAAACGCGATACCGAGCCGTCGCTGGCGGTAAGTGTCAGGCTGCCGTTCGCACGACTGCCAAGCGCGCCCCATCTTCCGATGCGAGTACCACCAAAGGCACCACTGGCAACGCCTTGCGTAAAACCACCACCATCGAAACTGCTGCGAAACTCGCCATTCGAACATAGCCAGATTTCGTGTTTTTCGCTGTAGCCATTGCCGGAATAAAAACGGACGAGATAGCGTCCTTTCAAATAATTAGCCAATTCGCCATTGGTACTGGGCGCTTTCGCTGACTCGAGCTTTATGCCGGCCATCATGGTCGCCATCACCTTGGCGACCGTGTCCATGCGTGCCGGTGGTGCCACGCCAATCAGTGAAACCAGACGCCCGCCATTGACGGGACGAATCATTACCACCGCACGTGCCGGCGTGGATGAACCGGTCGCGACAAAGCTATTGCTGTAAACCCCGCCGACTTGTTTCGGCGTTGCGGTCGGGCTCAGAAAAACACCCTTGCCCATCGTTATGCCATTCGTCAATTCCGCACTCGCCATGCTGATGTCCCCCGCGTCCAGACTGGCAACGATCAGACTGTCGTTGGCCACATCGACCAGCACCACATTACTCGGCGCTGGTGCTTGTGATGCCCAGCCAACGGGGACAAATAAAGTCAAACCACTTTCCAGTCTTACCGCAGTCGTTCTGGCTGCCGTAGCCGGCGCGGATTTGGCAGATTGCGCAAAGACCACAAGGGGCATCATGGTGCAGGCAAGCAGTACACAATGTAGCAGCGAGATGGCAAAGAGGCTTTTCTTTTTCATGGCGTCCGTTTTTCCTGTGCAATGAGTGGCATCGTGAGCGTCGAGACGCAGTTCACAGGTAATACGTTATATCGGGCTGAATGGGGACGGCCATGATCGAAATTAACAAGATAACCTCGTTATTCGGGCTGTTTTTAACAGCCGAATGGTGGGTTAGCGTTAGCAACGCATCTTATTGCCCTGCGTTCTTATTGTGCTTGCATTTGTTTGGCCATGCTTTCATTCATTTCCTGGAATTCGCGTACCAGGGCATCGCATGGTGCTTTGTTCGCCTCGCAAATTACACTCATGCCCAGAAAAATCTTTCCATCCCTCTGAATCGGAAAACGCTTGATGACGGAAGGATACGAAGGATGGCCCGGCGGTGAAAACGACCAAACGGTATTCTCCTTCGGTTGCTGCACGACTAACCAGCCATCGTCGGTTTTCTTGATGACATTCCCCGAATCTCCCATTAACGCTTTTCGTGCTTCTTCTACGTTTTTGTACACGATGCTTGTGCTGGTAGATTCCTGGATCGGCGCATCGGTTTTACCCGTCGCTGCAGCACCACCCTGCTTCAACATGAAAGTCACTTCATGTCGCATCAGTTTGAATTCTTCCTTGTCATTGAACCGGTACCAGATGACATATTCGGTATGTGAAGCCGAGTTGAGATATGCACTTTCAAAATCGACGGCAACATACAGACCTGGAGCCGGCGCGTCTTGCGGATCCTGATACCAGGTCACGTTTGTACGAGACCGGCGCAGTAGCTTGCCCAAATCAAGATCCGCCTTTTTCTTCATTGATGACCATTGATCCAGACTCATCAACTCCTTCATGCTTTTAGTCAACATGGCATAGGCTGCGTCATATTTTCCTGCATCCATCGCGGCGAAATACTCACCAGTCTTCAGATCGATGGCTTCGATATCTTTCGCCGTGGGGCTGTAGTCGGCAGCGATCGACATCACCGGCAGAGAACTGAAAAAACAAAATAAAGCAAATTGCTTCAACGACATGATGACGCCCTTCATGAGTTAACGGAATCCAGATAGGACTAATACCTGTCTAGGTTGATTGAATCCCCGGGTCAAATGAAACCATCACCCGGGCTACGGTGCCACATATGCCCCGGTTGTATATTTCCAGCTCTTATTGGGCGATTTACTCGTATCCTTGCAGTTGCTTGCTTCCACGTAGACTTCTGCCGTGGAGGACTGATTTCGAACTTCCATCAGATCGATCCTGTCGAAGCCGCTCTCGGAACTGAGCAGGCGCAGGGTATCGCCCTCGGACAATCCGTCGGAGCTACCCTTGTCCAACGTCACGCGATACTCGCGACCACAGCTGTAGTCATGTTGATGATTCTTCAGCAGCTTTACGTCCTGAACATTTGCGTTTACCGCGACGCTGCGAATCTTTTTCAAATATTCAGCAGGCAAATCCGGAAGGGCTGAAACGAGTTTGTGTTCATCGCCTACTGCAAGGTAATACATTCCAGAACGAGCATTACTGGCGTTACGGGGTTCATCGCCAAGATTGATATCCGTCGTAAATCTTTGCAGATCTTCTTCGGGAATCAAATATCGTCGGCCACCCCATTTGACGGGTACCAGTGGACTATTAAAAGCACGGTATCCGAACTGTTTTTCTTTCTCGGGAGAAGCTTCGAGCCAGCCTTTCTCATTCTGTC
>JAKQKT010000271.1 GCA_029560515.1 Pseudomonadota bacterium | reverse complement strand
GTCATGGGGGAGGGAGCCTAAAGCCCGAAGCTGTCATGCAGTTTCGGGCTTTAGTTTTTTATAAATTCCGCAATGCCTGTGACACAATCCCCGCATGACCGATTTCGAATCCCAATTGCAGGCTTTGGTGCAGCGCCATCTTGATCGTCTCGCCGAAGCCGCTAGTGTGATTCCCGACAAGGGCGAGATCGAAAAAAAATATTTCCCCCTCGCGCTCGCAAGTGATTTTGCAATCGATACGCTGTGTCAGCAGCCCGCAGAATGGCATGTGCTGGATCAGGCCAGTATCGCTCCGCTGGAATTTTCGGTTGGCGACGAGAGTGCATGGCCGGGTGAATTGCGACGTTGGCGCAGAATGCAGTCGGCGCGGATTGTCTGGCGTGACTTGCATGAACACGATGATGTCCAAGCCAGCCTGGGTGCGATCAGTGAAATGGCCGACATCGCGCTGGGGGAATCGGTCAGGGTTCTCTCCGAACTCTTTTCGGCCCGTTACGGACAGGTAAAAAATGCCAACGGCGAAGTGCAATCCTTTGTCGTGTTCGGATTGGGGAAACTCGGTGGCGGCGAATTGAATTTTTCTTCCGATGTGGATTTGGTCTATGCCTACCCACAACAGGGCGAAAGCGACGGCGTCCGCAGTCTCGATGGCGAAGCCTACTTCACCCGGATGGGACAAAGGTTGGCCCAATTGATGGGCGATATAACGAGTGACGGATTTTCGTATCGCGTCGATTTACGTTTGCGCCCTTATGGAAATTCCGGACGCCTGGCCTTGAGTTTTGCCGCAATGGAACATTATTTCCAGACCGAAGGACGCGATTGGGAACGCTATGCCTGGGTAAAGGCGCGACCGGTTGCGGGAGATATCGCTGCCGGCGAACGTTGCCTGGAGTCGCTGCGACCTTTCGTCTATCGCCGCTATCTTGACTACACCGCACTCGATGGCTTGCGCGAAATGAAAGCCATGATTGCCGCAGAAGTTGAAAAGCGCGAACTCGCCGATCATTTGAAATTGGGACCTGGGGGCATTCGCGAAATAGAATTCCTGGTACAGGCTTTGCAGTTGATACACGGCGGCCGCGAGCCGGTTCTGCGGCAACGCTCCTTGCTGAAGGCGATGCAGGCTCTGGTAGAGGCGGGTCATTTGCCCTTGAGCACTGCAAAAAAGTTGAAAGACGCCTATCTGTTTTTACGCCGCGTTGAAAATCGCGTGCAAATGCTGCGGGATGAGCAAACCCACAGCTTGCCGCAGGATGATTTCACCCGTTACCGGATTGCACGCGGCTTGAATTACGCCGATGCGGACGAACTGGGAATCGCATTGCAGAGACATCGCGATATTGTTTCGGAAGAATTTTCCCGCTTGCTGGCATCGAAGCGACACAAGGCAAAAGTCAGCGCCTATATCGATTATTGGCGCGGCTTGCCGGACACGTCGAATGCACGCCAGTTATCCGAATTGGGCTTCAACAATAGCGAAGACCTGCATCTCGCCTTGCAGGATTTCTGCAGACATTCCACGGTACAAAGCTTCAATGAAAAAACGCGTTCCCGGCTTGATCATGTCTTGCCCTTGATTCTGGAAGCGGCGGCAAAAAGCGTAGCCCCGGAGTCGGCAATGACTCGCAGTCTGAGTTTGCTGCATGCCATCGCAAAGCGAACCAGCTATCTGGCCTTGCTCGAAGAAAAACCGGCTGCTCTTCAGCGTTTGGTCGATGTGGTCGCGCGCAGTGCCTGGCTGTCAGA
>JAKQKT010000260.1 GCA_029560515.1 Pseudomonadota bacterium | reverse complement strand
TGCACCCAATGCCGCCTGTGAGAAACGGATCGGCACTTCACAGTACAGGTCATCGCCATCGCGCTGGAATATCTTGTGTTCGCGGACGCTGACTTCGACATACAGATCACCCGCCTGGGCACCAGCAGGTCCAGCTTCGCCTTCGCCGGCCAAACGGATACGATCACCATTGTCCACACCCGCCGGAATTTTGACTTGCAGGGTTTTTTCTTCCTGCACACGGCCATTGCCGCGGCAGATCTTGCAGGGTTTTGCAATCGTCTGGCCGCGACCTCCGCAGGTATGGCAAGGCTGTTGCACTGAAAAAATGCCTCGCTGCATTCTGACCTGGCCTTGGCCTTTGCAGGTTTTGCAGGTCTCAACCTTGCCATCTTCGGAACCGCTGCCGTTACATGGCTTGCAGGAAACCAACGATGGAATATCGATTTTCTTCTCGACGCCGAATACGGCTTCTTCAAGATCAAGATCCATCATGTAGCGAAGGTCGGCACCGCGGCGCGGACCTCGCTGCTGGCGACCTCCACCGAAAATATCACCGAAAATATCACCGAAAATATCGCCGAAATCGGCGCCACCATGCCCACCGCCACCGCCGGTACCGTGTTCGAATGCAGCATGGCCGTGCTGGTCATAGGCGCGACGCTTATTCGCATCGCTCAGGATTTCATAGGCCTGCTTCGCTTCCTTGAAGGATTCTTCCGCGACCTTGTCATCGGGATTCCGGTCCGGATGATGTTTTTGCGCTGCTCGGCGATAGGCTTTTTTAATCTCGTCGTCTGAAGCCGTCTTGCTGACGCCCAGAACTTCGTAGTAGTCGCGTTTTGACATGTTGGAACCGATAGAAAGTTAAGGACTTCAAAACGAAACGGGAGCGCGCAGAATTCTACGTCTCCCGTTCCTTTTTCACATTGTACGATTTACTTCTTGTCGTCTTTCACTTCAGTGAATTCCGCATCGACTACGTCTTCTGCTTTCGCGGCAGCTTCGCCTTGAGGTGCTTCTGCACCGCCTTGTTCAGCTGCAGCCGCCGCAGAATACAAAGCTTGCGCCGCTTGTTGCAGAGCCGACGTTTTCGCTTCGATCTGGCCCTTGTCGTCGCCTTTCATGGCGGTTTCAAGGTCTGCCAAAGCGGTTTCGATTCCACCCAGTTGATCGCCCGGCACTTTCGAACCGTGATCTTTCATCGCGGTACGCGTGGTGTGGATCAGGCCATCGGCAGCATTGCGTGCAGTGACAAGTTCGTGGAACTTCTTGTCTTCTTCGCGATGCGCTTCGGCGTCTTGAACCATGCGCTGGATTTCTTCGTCGCTCAAGCCGGAACCGGCCTTGATTTCGATGCGTTGTTCTTTACCGGTTTTCTTGTCTTTTGCCGACACATGCAGGATGCCATTGGCGTCGATGTCGAACGTGACTTCGATTTGCGGCATGCCGCGTGGCGCAGGCTCAATACCCGACAGATCGAACTTACCGAGTGATTTGTTGAAACGGGCCTGCTCGCGTTCACCTTGCAAGGCATGCACGGTAACCGCTGGTTGGTTGTCGTTGGCGGTCGAGAAAGTTTGCGATGCCTTGGTAGGAATCGTGGTGTTCTTTTCGATGATCTTGGTGAACACGCCGCCCATGGTTTCGATACCCAGGCTGAGTGGAGTCACGTCGAGCAACAGTACGTCTTTCACGGTACCGGCTAACACGCCGCCCTGAATGGCAGCACCGATGGCGACTGCTTCGTCAGGGTTCACGTCTTTGCGTGGTTCCTTGCCGAAGAATTCGCTCACGGCAGCTTGTACACGTGGCATACGGGTCATACCACCAACCAGGATAACTTCGGAAATATCCGAAGCTTTAAGACCAGCATCTTTCAACGCGGTACGGCAAGGTTCGATGGTTTTCTTGACCAGATCGTCGACCAAGGCTTCCAACTTCGCGCGTGTCAATTTGATGTTCAGGTGTTTTGGACCCGAAGCATCGGCAGTAACATACGGCAAGTTCACATCGGTTTGTTGCGACGAACTCAATTCAATTTTTGCACGCTCGGCCGCATCTTTCAGACGTTGCAGGGCGAGTGGATCGTTACGCAGGTTGATGCCCTGCTCTTTGTTGAATTCTTCCACCAGGAAGTCGATGACACGGTTGTCGAAGTCTTCGCCACCGAGGAAAGTGTCACCGTTGGTTGCCAATACTTCGAACTGTTTTTCTTCATCGA
>JAKQKT010000251.1 GCA_029560515.1 Pseudomonadota bacterium | reverse complement strand
AAACCCGAGTGCATTTCGGCGCTGGCGCAGCGCGCGTGTGCACGGGCCACTGCATCGGCAGGCCACAAGTAAGCGTGGCGTTCTGCGAGGTACTCGGTAATTGCGAGCGAGTCCCACACCGTCACGTCACCATCACGCAGAACCGGCACTTTGCCATTGGGCGAGCGCTTGCGCGACTGAATTTCGGCGGCGAATTCTGGTGTGTCGAACACGTAGTTTTCTTCCGTGAATTCAATGCCAAACGCATGCATCAACAGCCACGGGCGCAATGACCACGAAGAGTAATTTTTGTTGCCGATTAGAAGGGTGTAGGCCATGTTCGTATCGCTTGTCTGTTTCATTGGTTGAAGGGGCGTTTACTTTATGCGGCCCGTTCGTTTCGTGTTTGCAAAATTTGCTGGCTAGGCTGCGTGGCGGACAGTGGTGCCAGTCCACCAAACTCAAAGGGTTCGCTAGCGATTTTTGACACAGATTTCACAGATGAGTCAGTTGATTTCCACGGATTCGTACGAAATGGCCTCTAACGAGACGTGCTCGCCAAATCTGTGTTTATCTGTGTAAATCTGTGGCAAAAGACTGTTCGCCGCGCGTAATTTCTATGGATTGGTGCCTGCCTAGGTTTACAGAACGATTTCACTGCATCGGAATCGTCTTTCCTGGATTCATGATGTTGTTCGGGTCGAGCGCTTTTTTGATCGTGCGCATCAGATCAACGCCTTCGCCGTGCTCGGCTTTCAACGCGTCAAGTTTGTGGATGCCAATGCCGTGCTCACCCGTGCAGGTGCCGCCCATGGAGATGGCGACCAACGCGATTTGTTTCGCTGCGTCATCGGCACGCGCATGCTCAACCGGATTGTTCGGGTCAAACGTAATTTGCACATGAAAATTGCCGTCACCGACGTGGCCCACAATCATGCAGATGAGGCCACTCGCATCGGAAATTCGTTTGGCCTCGGTAATGCAATCCGCAAGGCGCGAAATCGGCACGCAGGTGTCGGTCGCAAATGCCTCTTTGCCCGGCACGAAATTCATGCCGGCCCAGTAGACATCGTGCCGCGCTTTCCACAACTTGCTGCGATCTTCTTGCTTATCGGCAAAACGATACTCGCCGCCACCGTGATCCGCGGTGATGGCTTTCATCTGCTCGATC
>JAKQKT010000244.1 GCA_029560515.1 Pseudomonadota bacterium | reverse complement strand
CTGATCCGGACCCGCTTACTCAGAAACCAATCACGGGCGATGGCACAACTGGGCAATATCACCCAGGCGCAAAATGTCCTGAAGATGGCGCTTAGCCTTACCGAGAAAATACAGGACCCCAAATTGAGTGCGGAACTCTTTCTGGAAGATGCCCGCATCGCCCGCATGAAGAATGATGTTCCGACACAAGTGGCAAACGGCCAGAAAATCCTGGCCCTGGGCGAACAGCTCAAGAATGCACAACTGTTTGGTCTTGGCCATGAAGTGCTTGGGCTGGCTGCCGCCAATAATGCCGACAGTGTGGTGGCCGAACGCGAACTCATGCTGGCGCAGGACACCTACCGCAAGCTGAAACTCGACCGTGACGAACGCCAGGCCTTGCGTGCCCTGGTCCAAGTCATGCTCGGGCATGACAGGCCAAGTTCGAAGCTCGAGCCGTTGATGGCGAGATTGATCGAACTGGAAACTGCACTCGACGCCTATGATCGAACCCAGGCCAACGACGATTTCAATGCACGCTTGAAATACGTCCAGCAGGAATACGAAGTCGAACAACTCAAGGTTTCTGCAGCACTGGCGAGCCAACGTGAAAAAAACCTCGAGATACAGCAACGTTTCTACCTGACGCTTGCCGCATTCAGTGTTTTGTTGTTGATCGTGGGTGCCGTTTTCTATCTGTCGCAGCGCCGTTTCAACCGGCAATTGCAGATGGCCAACGAGCAATTGAGCCTGAGCGAAACCCGCATGCGCGCCATCGCAAACAATATTCCTGCACTCATTTCGCATCTGGATAAAGACCAGCGTTATCTTTTCTCGAACTCCTTTTCCGGCCAGGTATTCGGCATGGATACCACGACGATGATCGGGAAGTCGGTTCGCGAAATTCGTGGAGAACAGCTTTATCAGGATCTCAAGCCCTACATCGAAGCGGCATTGAATGGCGAATCAGTAAGTTTCGAAGGTAAAAGCGATGTCAATGGAAGACTCTATTTTTACCAGACCAGCTATGTTCCCGATCGAAAGCACAATGGCGAAGTGCAGGGTTTCTTCGCACTCACTTTCGATATCACCGACCTGAAACTGGCAGAAGCGGAACTGGAACGCCTGTCGCGAATTGATAGCATGACCCATCTGGCGAACCGTCGCCATTTCGAAGAGCGACTGTCGGCGGCGCTGGTGCGCGGGCAATTGGAAAACGAGTCGATCACCTTGCTTTATCTGGACATCGACCACCTGAAAAAAATCAACGACGAAAACGGACATGCCGCCGGTGATGCGGTAATCACGACTTTTGCCGAGCGCTTGCAACGTTGCGTACAGACCGATGATCTGGTGGCGCGTCTTGGCGGCGACGAGTTTGCCGTGCTGATTGAAAATCCGGGCCCGGATAGCGGCGAAAATATCGCAAAGAAATTCAGGGCGATCATGGAAAGGCCAATCATCGTCGACGAAATAAAACTGGTCGTGACTGCCAGCATCGGCGTTGCCTACTGCGCGCAGACGCCCTCGGCGAAAGAATTGATGCGTCTTGCCGACAATGCCCTGTATGCGGCGAAAGCGGCTGGACGGGCCAACTATCAAACCGTCGTCGGCCAGTAATCCGTCATCTGATTTTACAAGACCTAAAAGTAATGCCGGATTTTTTCGGCATCAGTCCCACCGGAATGACTCGAATATAAACGCATAATAGTATTCGCCGTATCGCTGCATTTCCGTTCGGCAGCACACATAAAACCGGCAATATTTTGTTCATCAGAGGTTGCCAAATCCGGTGCTAGCTTGAGCTCCCGAACACGATTGGAGCGCAGCATCATGAATAGATTTCAGCTACTCGGTCTTACCCTGCTGGCAATGTCACCCGCCGTTTTTTCACAGACAGAAAACACGTCGGAAAGCACGCAAATCCAGGCCAGCACAGGGCCGGTAACCGTCAATTCCAGCCAGTCATCAACGCTGCCGAATGCTTCGGACTATGCCGTTCAAATTTCCGATCTGGACAAAAATGGCGATGGCCGTTTATCACGTCGTGAAATTCCGGCCACGCATGCACTGACATTCGAGTTTCGCCTGGTTGACCGCAATCACGACGGCTATATCTCGGCAACCGAATTGGCGAATTGGAAATAGGCGAACCAGGTATATCCCGGGTGAGATGAAGCCATCACCCGGGCTAGGTTTACGGCGTTTTGACCACCTCGCCGCCTTTCATTACAAAGCCGACCGACTCCAGTGTTTTGACATCGCTTGTCGGGTCACCGCTCACCGCAATAATATCGGCCCAGCGGCCTTTTTCGATAATGCCGACATCCTTGCGTGCCAGGGCTTCCGAGGCATTGATGGTCGCCGCCTGAATCGCTTCCAGCGGCGTCATACCGTAACGCACCATCACTGAAAACTGGCGCGCATTGTCGCCATGCGGATAGATACCCGCATCAGTGCCGTAAACCATTTTTGCTCCGGCGGCATGGGCACGCTTGAAACCCTGGCGCTGTATTTCGGCAATCTCGCGGTCCTTGCGCATATTGTCTTCCAGCACGCCATTCTTCTTGCCTTCGGCCTGCGTGTAATCGGTGTTGTAGATATCCATCGACAGGAAGGCGCCGTATTTCTTCGCCAGCGCGATACCTTCGTCATCAATCAGGCTTGCATGCTCGATGGTATCCACACCGGCACGGATTGCATCCTTGATTCCCGAGGTCCCGTGCGCATGCGCGGCAACTTTGAGGCCCCACATATGAGCCTCTTCCACAATTGCCTTCATTTCTTCCAGACTCAATTGTTGCTGGCCCGGCTCGGTATTGTGTGAAAACACGCCACCGGTTGCACAAATTTTTATGACTTGCGCGCCATACTTGCGCAGCTCGCGAACACGCTTGCGCCCTTCTTCGGGGCTATCGGCGTTGTAAGCACTTTTCTCGTCCATCGAGGGCGGGAAGAATGTCGAATCACAATGTCCTCCGGTAGCGCCAAAACTATAGGTGGCGGGCACTACGCGCGGACCTTTTATCTTGCCTTCGTCGATCGCCTGCATCAGGCCGACATCGTTCCATGCATCTGCCCCCACATTACGAACCGTAGTGAAGCCGGCATCGAGGGTCTTTTCGGCATGCGGCACCATCAGGATGGACCAGAAACGATCACCAAACTGCAGGCTGTTATAACCGCCATATAGCGGGTCGGCATCAAGATGGACATGCATGTCGATCAAACCCGGCAACAAGGTCATGCCGGGCAAATCAATATGCCTTGCATCCGCAGGAGCGTTGACCGATGCCCCGTTACTCGCGACTTCGACGATGCGACCGTCGCGAATCAGGATGCTCGGCTTGTTGATGAGCCGCCCAGTGCGAACATCCAGCATGCGGTCAGCGCTTAAAACCTCGGTTGTCGATTGTGCACTTGCAGTAAAACTCGCTAACGCAATGCAAAGTGAAATGATGGAATGTTGCAAATGTCGCATAAGCTACCCCGGCAAAAAAGTCAGATTCCCGTAGCAAGTATAACCATCTATCCACCCGTCAAATGTGCTCTGACCCATGACTTCCGCGCTTTGCACATGCTCCGGCAAGGGCTTATGCTCGGGACACTGTTTAATGTTACGGAGTGCGCCATGTCCACCCTGCTTCGCGGTAGCTCGATACTGCTTCTGACCGGCACCTTTTTACTAGGTAGCTCCCTTACTGGCTGCAAGAAGTCTGAAGCGCCGCCGGCAACGGAATCTGCCGTATTGAAAAATACCGACGCCAGCTCCAAGCCGGCACTCGGAAGTTTCGGAATTGATCTGGACGGCATGGATCGGACGAAAACCCCCGGCGATAATTTTTTCGATTTCGTCAATGGCAACTGGGTAAAAAATACCGAGATTCCCGCCGATCGTTCGCGCTACAACAGCTTCAGCGTGTTGGCAGAAAAAGCACTCGCCCGTACCCGGACCATTGCCGAAGAAGCGGCCGCCGACCAAAACACCGATAGCGACAGTAAAAAAATCGGTGCCTTCTACAAGGCATTCATGGATGAAGCCGGTATCGAAGCCAAGGGCATAGCGCCGGTTCAGCCAGAACTCGACGCGATCTCCGCATTGAAAGACAAAACCGAATTGGCCCGCGCACTCGGACAAACACTGCGGGCCGATGTCGATGTGTTGAACTCCACCGATTACTATACCGACCGCCTTTTTGGTTTGTGGGTCTCGCAAAACCTCGATAAGCCGAATGAATATTCGGCTTATCTTCTGCAAGGCGGCCTCGGCATGCCTGACCGCGATTTTTATCTTGAAGACGGCCGCATGGTCGAGATGCGCACGAATTATCAGGCGCATATTGCAAAGATGCTGACGCTCGCAGGCATCAAGGCCGCCGATGCAAAAGCGAAACAGATCCTCGCATTGGAAGTTGCGATAGCTCGCACCCATGCCACGCAGGAAGACAGCAATGATGTAAAGAAAGGCGCGAACTACTGGACCCGCGCCGACTTCACAAGCAAAGCACCGGGCCTGAACTGGGAAGCCTACTTCGAAGGTGCGAGCCTGAAGGACCAGGCGAACTTCATCGTATGGCAACCGAGTGCCGCCATCGGCATTTCAAACCTCGTGAATACACAATCACTAGAAACCTGGAAGGACTATCTTGTCTTTCACGCACTCGACCGCGCATCGCCGAACTTGCCGAAAGCGTTCGCCGACGAGCGTTTTGATTTTTACGAAGCAAAACTCAACGGCACGCCGAAGCAGCAGGACCGCTGGAAACGCGGCATCAACGAACTGAACGAATCACTCGGCGAGGCTGTCGGCAAGATTTACGTCCAACGCCATTTCAGCCCGGAAACGAAAAAGCGTGCTGATGAAATGGTCAGCAATCTGCTGGCGGCATTCGGCAAACGCATCGACTCCATCGAGTGGATGACACCGGCCACCAAGTCGCATGCAAAGGCAAAACTTGCCACGCTGAAAGTCGGCATGGGTTATCCGGAAAACTGGCGCGATTATTCGGCCTTGCAAATCAATGCCGATGACGCCCTGGGCAATGCGGAACGGGCGAGCCTATTCGAATATCAACGCAACATCGCGAAGCTGGGTACACCGATGGATCGCAACGAATGGTATTTGCTGCCACAAACCGTGAATGCATTGAATGTTCCGCTGGAAAACAGGCTTTTGTTTCCCGCCGCGATTCTCGAAGCACCATTCTTCGATGCGGCTGCCGATGATGCCGTGAATTACGGCGCCATCGGTGCCGTAATCGGACATGAGATCACGCACAGTTTCGATTCAAGCGGTGCACTGTTTGACGAACAGGGGCGCATGGTGAATTGGTGGACGCCGGAAGACCTGGCAAAATTCGATGCGGCCGGTGCTGCCCTGGCTGCGCAATACGATACTTACAAACCCTTCCCGGATCTTGCGGTCAACGGCAAGCTGACGCTGGGTGAAAATATCGCCGACGTTGCCGGTCTCGCGACTGCTTACGATGCCTATGTGTTATCGCAAAAAGGCAAAGCTTCCGCCACGCTCGAAGGATTTACCCCGGACCAGCGTTTCTTCCTCGGCTGGGCGCAGGCATGGCGTTCAAAAGCTCGGGAACCTGCCGCGCGTAACGCCGTACTCACAGACGTGCATGCACCGGGACAATACCGCGCGGAAAACGTACGCAACCAGAATGCCTGGTACACATCATTCGATGTGAAAGAAGGGCAGCAACGTTATTTGCCGCCAGAGCAGCGGGTGAAAGTCTGGTAAGGAAAATTGGCCGAACCGCTGAAATTTCGCGGCAGTAGTACAAACAAGTTTCGAGGAGTCCGACATGCGTTCATTGACACTTTTATTTTCCGGTTTGCTGATGACGCTTGCGGGCTGTGCCGGTTCTGGAACTTCTTCACATGATGCAGTGGCCAATGCACTTGCCAATCCGGCACGTTCGGAAGCAGACCATGAGCGCGATATTCGCGACAAGCCGCAGCAAGTATTGACACTGGCCGGCTTCAAACGCGGCATGGTGATTGCCGATATCTTCGGCGGCGGCGGTTACTACAGTGAAATCCTGTCGGATCTTGTCGGCCCCAAAGGTGAAGTTCGCCTGATCAATAATCAGGCATACGATGGCTATGCCAGGAAGGTCCTGGAAAAACGGCTCGCCGATAATCGCCTGCCGAATGTGAAGTATGAAATTTCGCCGCCCGACAACATGAATCTTGGCAGCAATAGTCTGGATGGCGCGCTGATCGTTATGTCCTATCACGACTTGTATGTGGCTGATCCCAATGATGGCTGGCCTGCCATCGATGCCTCGCAGTTCATCAACCAAATCGTGACGGCACTGAAACCGGGCGGAAAATTGCTGATCGTTGACCATGCGGCGCGCGAAGGAAGCGGAAAAACCGATGCGCAAGTCCTGCATCGCATCGAGGAAAAATTTGCCATCGCGGATTTCAGCGCGCATGGCTTGAAGTTCGTCGGTTCGATTCCGGATTTGCATAACAGCGAAGACGATCACAGTCTCAATGTCTTCAACGCCAGCATAAAAGGAAAGACCGATCGCTTTGTGCATGTGTACCAGAAGCCCCGGTAACAGCCATCAAGGACATGCGTTGACGCTCAAGACTTCCTTTCTTAAACAATGATTCAGCAATTAAACACGCGCTAAATACTGGAAGTTGCAGCTTGTCAAAACTCGTGAGGCCTCAGACTTCGTTCAGCAGAATTCGGGCCTGATAGGCATCGTGAAATCCTTCACTACGAGGCCTATCATGTCCCGCCACACCAAATCCGCAAGTTTATTAATTCCCGCCGTTGCCAGTTTGTTTACGCTGGTAATCAGCACATCTGCTTTGGCGCAGAGATCCGGGCCACGAGGCACTGCCGATGAACGCGAAAATACAGTCGTCGTGGATGACGATGCAAAAGATGCACGTCCGCGTCATCGAGGAGAGCAGGCACGCACCGAACAGGAGCAGGCGGTGCAGGCTGTCCGCGAAGCGCGTGAACAACAGGATCGCCAACGCGTACAGGAAGGTCAATCCGGCAACAATCGCCGTGATGGACAGCGTAATAATCAGCAAGTCGAAATCGCTCGCCAACAAAATGAACGCGAAGACATGCGTCGTCGCGAGCAGGATGATCAACAAAACCTGTTGAACCGTCAGGCCGCTGATCGTGACGCAGCTGCACGTCGTCTTGCGATGCAACGCAACAATGTAGATCTGGCACGTGTGGATCGCGACAACCAAAACGAACGTCCGGATTTCCGGGATGATCGCGACAATAATGGCCGCAACAATAATGACTCCCGCAATCGCCCCGACCTTCGCGACAATCGCTTTCCGGAAGACCGCCAGGATCGAAACAACAACGACCGTCGCAACAACAACGAAAACCTGATCGGGATAAAACCTCCACGCCCCGAACAGGAACGCCAGCAACGCCAATGGCAGGATCAGCAGCAGCGCCAGTCTGACGAATATCGCCGTCATCTGGACAACCAGCAATCCGTTGCCCGACGTTTCAACGAGCGTCTGCGCGACCAGCACCGCAACGAACAATATCGTTCGCAGCAACGCTATTACGATCGCCTGTACCAGCAACGTCGCCATTTCGATGATCATAGAAACGACTACTACCGCGGTTCCTACTATTACTCACCGATCATCTATCGTTACAACCGTGGCGGCAGTTACTACTATGCCAACCGTTATCAGGCCGACCTGATGCGTCAGGCGATCAACTACGGTTACGAGGAAGGCTTTTATGCCGGTCGAGCAGATCGCATGGATCGCTGGGGTTACAACTATC
This sequence comes from Pseudomonadota bacterium, assembly GCA_029560515.1. GTDB lineage: Bacteria > Pseudomonadota > Gammaproteobacteria > Xanthomonadales > Xanthomonadaceae > Arenimonas. The sequence goes on along the minus strand of JAKQKT010000244.1, from coordinate 113 downwards.
GTGAAGCCTATGCCTATCAGGATGCGAACTATGGCTACTACGGTTATTACGTAGATCGCGGCACCTACAATTATTATTTCCGCGAGGGTTTCCGCCGTGGTTATGACGATGGT
>JAKQKT010000294.1 GCA_029560515.1 Pseudomonadota bacterium | reverse complement strand
CCCACTCATGTCAATGTCTAAACACTTCGATTATCTCGACCACCTGGAAGCACAGGCGATCCATATTTTGCGGGAAGTAGCCGGACAGTTCGAACGGCCTGCCTTGTTGTTTTCCGGTGGAAAAGACTCGATCACATTGGTGAAACTGGCCGAAAAAGCCTTTCGTCCGGGCAAATTTCCGTTTCCGCTGGTACATGTGGATACGGGTCATAATTTCCCGGAAGTCATCGAATACCGCGACCGCCTGGCAGCACAACTCGGTGAGCGCCTGATCGTCCGCAAAGTGGAAGACACCATTCGCCGCCAGGGTTTGAAAGACGGTTCGGGTAAATATCCCAGCCGCAATGCCCTGCAAACCAATACGTTGCTGGAAACCATCGAGGAATTCGAATTCGATGCCTGCATCGGCGGCGCCCGGCGCGACGAGGAAAAAGCCCGCGCCAAAGAACGGATCTTCAGCATCCGCGACGAATTCGGCGCCTGGGACCCGAAACGCCAGCGCCCCGAACTCTGGGATATCTACAACGGCGCTATCCGAAAAGGCGAGAACGTGCGCATATTTCCCATTTCCAACTGGACCGAACTCGACGTGTGGAACTACATCCGCCGCGAAAAAATTGAACTGCCGAATATCTACTTCTCGCATTCCCGCGATTGTGTAGTGACGCCCGGCGGCCAGTTGCTGGCTATTACCGAGCATATCCGCCTGGATCCGGAAGACGAACTGACCAACCGCGAAGTGCGTTTCCGCACCGTCGGCGACGCTACCTGCACCGCCGCCGTGGAAAGCCCGGCTACCACCATCGACGACATCATCCAGGAAATCATCGATACCAAGATCAGCGAACGCGGCGCTACCCGGCTGGATGACCGGCTGTCGGAAGCGGCCATGGAAGACAGGAAGAAGAACGGCTACTTCTAGTTGATTATCAAGGTGTTATTAGTTATCGGTTATTAGTTATCAGGCCACTATTGTTTGGCTTTACTAATTGATCAGGCCAAGGGCTATCACCCCTGATAACTAATAACTGATAACTAATAACTTTTCAAAAAAAGCAAAGTGAATATTCTCAAGTTTATAACCGCCGGTTCCGTCGACGACGGCAAAAGCACCCTCATCGGTCGCTTGTTGTTCGATTCCAAAGCCGTTTCGCACGATATTTTACATACGCTTGAACGACAGAGCCTGAACATGCCCGACGGCGAACTCGACCTGTCACTGCTCACCGACGGCCTGCGCGCCGAACGCGAACAGGGTATCACGATTGACGTGGCGTACAAATATTTTAATACCCCGCGTCGCAAGTTCATCATCGCCGACGCGCCCGGCCACGTGCAGTACACCCGCAATATGGTGACCGGTGCTTCCAACGCCGACCTCGCCATTATCCTCATCGATGCGCGGCACGGCGTGGTGGAACAAACGCACCGCCACAGTATGGTGGCCTCCCTCATGGGTATTCCGCACATTGTGGCGGCCGTGAATAAAATGGACCTGGTGGATTACGACGAGCAGGTATTTTACCGCATTGCCGCCGACTACCAGAAACTGGCGCAAAAACTTGGTTTACAGGAAATTACGTTCATCCCGATGAGCGCCCTCGCCGGCGATAACGTCGTAACGATTTCCGAAAAAATGCCCTGGTACGCCGGCAAAACCCTGCTCGATCACCTCGAAACGATCGAACTGGCGGAAACCCGCGAAGACGAACCCACGCGCTTTCAGGTGCAGTATGTCATCCGTCCGCGCACCGAAGAACTGCACGACTACCGCGGTTATGCCGGCGCTTTGCGCAGCGGCTCTTTCCGTCGCGGCGACAAAATCGTGGTATTGCCTGCCGGGATCGAATCGACTATCAAAGCCATTGAAGTGAATCAGCAGGAAGTGGAAGAAGCATTTGCGCCGCAACCCATCGTGCTGCATTTGGCCGACGATATCGACATTTCCCGCGGCGACTCGATCGTGCGGGTAGACGGGGTGCAGCCGGCCGTTACACAAGACCTCGAACTGGACATCTGCTGGATGAGCGAACGCCCGTTGTATCCCGGCGACCGCCTGCTGTTGCGCCACAACGCCGCCACGGTAAAAGCGATTGTTAAGGAAATTTACCATAAAGTGGACGTTCACACGTTCGAAGAACAACCGGCAGAACAACTGAAACTGAACGACATCGCCTACATCCGTCTTCGTACGGCCAAACCAGTGGTGTTCGATTCCTACAAACAGAACCGCAGCACCGGCAGCCTGATCCTCATCAACGACAATACGTTCGATACGGTAGCAGCCGGTATGCTGCACGAAGTGCCGGTGAGCGAAACACTGCAACAGGACTTTGCAATTTAATGATGAATGATGAATGATGAATGATGAATGATGAATGATGAATGATGAATGATGAATGATGAATGATGAATGATGAATGATGAATTTTGGCCACTCGTTAGAATAGGATTTTGGAGATAAATGGATGAAAAACAGTTGGATGTGCAGTTTTTTTACTGTAAAGTCATTCATCATTCATCATTCATCATTCATCATTCATCATTCATCATTAAAAAACAAAAGCATGTCCAACCTGACAACACATCATCACGGAGAAGCGACGCTGACGGGTACTTCTGCGAAATCGCCCCGACTGACTCTCGTCGGCGCCGGCATCGGCGATCCGGAACTGATCACGCTGAAAGCGATCCGGGTGCTGGGTCAGGCCGACGTGGTATTGTACGATGCGCTGGTCAGCACGGATTTGCTGGAATATGCGCCATCGGGCGCGGCCAGGATTTACGTGGGAAAACGCCGCAAACACAAGGCGTTTTCGCAGGAAGAGATCAACGAACTGATTGTGGGTTACGCGAAAAGCCACGGCCACGTGGTACGTCTGAAAGGAGGCGATCCGTTTGTGTTCGGACGTGGCTTTGAGGAAATGCAATACGCACAAAATCAGGGCGTTGCAACGGATTATGTGCCCGGTATTTCGAGCGCTATCGCAGCGCCCGCCGCGGCCGGCATCCCGGTTACGCTTCGGGGCGCCAGCCGCAGTTTCTGGGTGCTGACCGCTACGACGGATACCGGGGGCCTCAATCCGGAAATCGCCGTTGCCGCCCAAACGGATGCCACCCTGGTTATTCTGATGGGGCTTTCCAAAATCGCCGATATCGCAGATATATTTTCCAAAGCCGGAAAAGCCGCGTTGCCGGTGGCCGTCATTCAAAACGCTTCACTTCCCGAACAACAGGTGCTCGTCGGTACGATCTTGGATATTTCTACAAAAGTGCAGGACGCAAATGCAGGAAGCCCCGCTGTGATTGTCATGGGAGAAGTGGTGCGTAACAGATTCGAACTG
>JAKQKT010000221.1 GCA_029560515.1 Pseudomonadota bacterium | reverse complement strand
AATCTCCTTGAAGTTTTTGTCATGTAAAAAAGCAGCGAAATCCTGTGGATTCCGCTGCCCGGTCAAACAGCAGAATTGCGTATCGTTTGCTTATTTGCGGTCGCTACCATCAACGCCCTGTTCGCCTTGAACACCATCATTGCCCTGATTGCCTTGTTCGCCTTCTGGACCCGTATTGCCGGTATTGCCTTGGTCACCCTGGGCGCCGGTGTCGCCGGTGTTACCCGTATTGCCCTGATCGCCCTGCATGCCGGTATTGCCGGTGTTGCCGGTATCACCTTTTTCACCGGGAGGTCCGGCAATAATCACCGGGTCCGGTTGGTTCACCGGAACCAGCACGAGATCAGGTTGTTTTTCGTTGCATGCCGCCAGGCTTGCAGCGATTAGCAGAACAGGAATAAGTAGTAAACGTTTCATGAAAAAATCCTTTGAATAAGAGAATAAAGAGCGGTGGCTTTCGCCTTCCGCCAAAACCTGGCAGGAATTGATTCATGCCTGACGCCAGCACAGGGTAGGGCGATCGAATCGATAGTTCGGTGCGCTTGCGAACACAGAGGCGGTCAAAAAATACGAGCGTTAAGCCAAGTAAGCATCAACCCGATGCCGATTTGCGCGATTGCGTGTAAAGGCCGGTGATGGTACCGCTGGCATCGCGCTCAATGGGATGGATGTTAGCGGCCGAATCGGTAATCAATACTATCCGCTCCATCTTCAGGCTGGAGGAATCCCAGTATTCCGCCATGTCGGGCACGAATTTCAGCAAGGCGATATTGGTCGATTCCGGGCCATCGGGAAACCAGGGTTTGGCAAACGGTGTCCATAAACGGTTGATGTAGGAGCGTTGTGTATTCAGCTCGCCGTAGCCGGAGAACGTGACATAGGTTGCCCGGCTTGAATCGACAAAATTGAGATTGATGGCATCGAGGTGCTTGATTTTTTCCGAGCGCAGATCGGTAAAGAACCAGAGCGCACAATTGCCATCGAGATAAAGCGGCAACATGGGACGGCTGACCAGTACGCCGCCATCGTCGATGGTGGTCAGTATCGAGACCGTCATGTGCTGGATCAGCCGGCAGAGTTTCGTCAGCCCGGGATTGTTTTGTTTTTCCGTTTTCATGTAACGCTCCGCGATTGAGATGCTCGAACATATTTTCCTGGATCGATGCACGACGCAGAATGCCGATTTAATGCACTCAAGGATCAAGCAGTATTGGCGTCAAGTCGGTGCGCTACCGCTCATATCCAATGATCAAAACGGTCAAAGGAGGATGGCCAGCATTGCAAGGAAGGCAATAATAGCGGGCGTTGCAGGACGACCGGTGGGCAAATAAAACAGGGTTGCAGGGTCTTTGTGTGATAGCTTGTGCCTGATTTCACGAGTTTTCACCACTCGACTGGTTACCAATGCAAATCCATGGGTATTTTTGTATTGGAAGAAGATCGGGATCGCAGCCTTCGTTGAAGCAAGGCAGGAAAGTCCGCGGAGATTTTTTTGCCTGGCCGGTAACGCCGTTTGTGTGATAACGAACATACAGCACCGACTGACATCGCGCACAGTAAGGTGCCGGGGATCGATTGCATTCCCCGACTGTTCACACGCTGGCCATGTGCTGCAGGATAAATAAATGTTGCTTGAAACTTCATCTGAAGTTGTCAATCGTTTGATTGCAGGTCTGCCTCGCAAGGAACGCAAGCGAATTCTCGATCATTGTGATCTGGTCGATCTAGCTTTCGGTGAAATTTTGTGTGAAAGCGATAAACCGATAAGCCATGTCTACTTTCCCGTGACGGGTTTTATTTCACAATTGACGATAATCACCGGCCATCCACCGCTCGAAATGGGTTTGATCGGAAACGAGGGCATGTTGGGTGCAAGCCTGATGTTGGGAGTCAATTTTGCTCCTTTGCGTGCCTTGGTACAGGGCAATGGTTCGGCGCTTCGAATCAGCACCGCCGAATTTCAACGTGATTTAGCCGAATGTCCATCCTTGCATCGTGTGCTGAATCGTTATTTGTACGTAACGATGGCACAGTTGTCGCAAACCGCCGCGTGTAACCATTTTCATGAAATCGAACCCAGATTGGCTCGCTGGCTGTTGATGACGCATGACCGTGCGCATTCCAACCATTTTCATCTGACGCATGAGTTTCTGGCCGATATGCTGGGCGTGCGCAGAAGCGGTATCACCGTCGCCGCCGGTGCCTTGCAAGGCAAAAACCTGATCGGCTACACCCGAGGCGAAATAAGCATTCTGGATCGTTCAGGTCTGGAAGCGGCTGCCTGCGAATGCTATCAGGCTGTCAACGATGATTATCGGCAACAGTTTTCCTGAAAACCACATCGTTGTAGCAGGAAGACGATGCACTCAACAGGCCTATGTTCGATATCGAACATAGCTTTGTACGGTGCCGTACATATAAAAACATGAATTAGCGTTATTCTTGCCGAATGAAAGGGATTGCCCTTTACATTGCTCAAGAACGGTAATTT
>JAKQKT010000189.1 GCA_029560515.1 Pseudomonadota bacterium | reverse complement strand
AACACAACTTTTGCACCCGCCAACCCCATTCTGTTTTAATTTTTCCATTATGCAAATCGACATCCCCCGACTGAAAAACACGGATTCGGGTAACTTCTTTCTCATCGCCGGGCCCTGCGCCATCGAAGGCGAACAGATGGCATTCGACATTGCCGGGCAAGTGCGCGACATCTGCCAACGCCTCGCTATTCCTTATATCTTCAAAGGTTCGTATCGCAAGGCTAATCGCAGCAAACGCGATTCGTTCACAGGTATCGGCGACGAAAAAGCGCTCGGCATCCTCCAGGCCATCGGGCAGCAACTCGACCTCCCTACGACCACGGACATTCATACCGATCCCGAAGCCGCGCTGGCTGCTCAATACGTCGATATTCTTCAAATTCCTGCCTTCCTGTGCCGCCAAACCAGTCTGCTGGTAGCCGCCGCACAAACGGGCAAGGTCGTCAACATCAAAAAAGGCCAGTTCGTGGCGCCCGAATCCATGCGTTTCGCCATGGAAAAAGTGCAGGAAGAAGGCAATGCCAACGTGATCCTGACCGAACGCGGCACGACGTTTGGATACCAGGACCTGATTGTCGACTACCGCGGATTGCCCGTTATGCAGTCGTTCGGCGTGCCGGTGGTGCTCGATTGCACGCACTCGCTACAGCAGCCCAACCAAAGCAGCGGCGTAACCGGTGGCCGTCCGGCACTCATTGAAACCATTGCCCGTGCCGGTATTGCCGTAGGCGCCGACGGACTATTCATTGAAACGCACCCGAAACCTTCCGAAGCGAAATCGGACGGCGCCAATATGCTGCCGCTCGACCGTTTGGAAGCCCTGCTGGAGCGGCTGGTGCGTATCCGGGAAGCCATTCGTTAGGCGTGTTTAGTGTTTCGTGTTTTGTGTTTGGGGAGCGCTGCCCCTGGCCTTACTTATTGATTGGCCGAGGGCAATGCTTCCCAAACACCAAACACGAAACACCAAAAACCAACTCAAATGATTGAAGAACTCTATTCCATATACCTGAAGCATCCCGTTGTCAGCACAGACACGCGGAATCTGCCGGAAGGCTGTATCTTTTTTGCATTGAAAGGCGCCAGTTTCGACGGCAACGCATTTGCCGCGCAGGCGCTGGAGAACGGCGCTGCATATGCAGTGATCGATGCCCCGGAATTCCGCACCGACGAGCGCTTTTTTCTCGTACCCGACGTGCTGGAAGCGTTGCAGCAACTGGCTACCCACCACCGGATGCACTTCGAAATTCCGGTGATCGCGATCGGCGGTTCCAATGGAAAGACCACTACCAAGGAATTGATTTCCAGTATTTTAACGAGCCATTATCCCAGCCATTTTACAAAAGGAAATCTGAACAACCACATTGGCGTGCCGCTCACGCTGTTGTCGATGCCTGCCGGAACGGAGGTGGCCGTCATCGAAATGGGCACCAACCAGCCGGGCGATATCGAGCAATTGTGCAGCATCGCACGGCCCACGCACGGGCTGCTGACCAATATCGGAAAGGAACACCTCGAGGGCTTTGGCAGTCTGGCCGGTGTGAAAAAAGCCGAGGCTGAGCTCTACCAATATTTGGCGCGCACCAACGGCTGTATTTTTCTCAACCTTTCTGAAAAATACCTGCCTGCCATGGCGCCGCAACAAGCGCCGGGTAGAGTACCGGGAGTCGGATATTCTGAACCCCAACAACGGCACTATCGAGATCCGGCTGTTGAAGGAAATGCCGTTCGTGGAAGTCGAGTTTCTCTCCGACGAAGGCGCGCTGGTGGAAGTGCGCACGTATCTGTTCGGCCGCCACAATTTCAACAACATCATGACGGCCATCGCGCTGGGCATTTATTTCAAGGTGCCGGCAGCCACCATCAAA
>JAKQKT010000289.1 GCA_029560515.1 Pseudomonadota bacterium | reverse complement strand
ACCTACACCACCTCATTACTTCGCACATATCAGAAATTCACCAAGTATCCGCTTGGCCACTGGATGTTCACCAAGGCCGTGTGTTTCAAGGCGCCCTACTTCGGCAGCATCTCGCCGACATTCACGCTGCTTGAAAACGGTCGTTGCGAAGCGATTATCAAAGACCGTCGTGCCGTGCATAATCACATCGGCACCGTGCACGCGATTGCGCTGTGCAATCTCGCCGAGTTGTGTGCCGGCGTGATGACCGATGCGAGCTTGCCGAAAGGCATGCGCTGGATTCCGAAAGGCATGACCGTGTCGTATCTGAAAAAAGCCAGTGGCACGCTGCGTGGTATCGCGACGCCACTGATTCCTCTTGAGACACGAAACACCGGTTACGACTTACCGGTAAATGTCGATGTGCTGGATGAATCCGGCGACAAGGTATTCCATGCCGAAATTCGCATGTGGATGAGCCCCAAACCCCTGTAAATTCGGGCTCACGAACCTCATGCAGCAAGGCTGTAGTGCTTGCGATATCTTTGCTTTGGTGAGCGGCTTCAGCCGCAGTAAAACTCAAAAACCGAATCGAGTCCCGTCAGATGATTCGCTCTGCATGCGTATAGACACTCATCTGATCACCACGCGCGAAACAGATGAGAGTGATGCCACAACTCTGGGCTAATTGAATCGCCATTGACGTCGGCGCTGAAATGGCGACGACGACGGCTATGCCTGCCGTCGCGGCTTTGTGCACCAGTTCATAGGAGGCACGCGAGCTAAGCACCAAAAAGCCGCCCCCCGGTTTCTGCCTTGCGCGTGCGCCGACTAGTTTATCCAGTGCGTTATGACGACCGACATCTTCGCGCACCAGAATACCACCGGCATAAACGAATCCGGCTGCATGCACACCGCCGCTTTCGCGGTTCAAGGGTTGATTTTCGCCCAATGCCTGAATACCACGAGCAATGTGATCAGCAGAGACAAGGCTTTCAGAATCAAGGGATGGGGCCGGTCGCAGGGCCGCCTGCAAAGATTCCACCCCGCAAAGACCACAGGCACTGTTACCGACACTATGGCGTTGTCGCTGCGACAGCAAATCAAAGCGCGATTGCGGAATGGTCATTTCCAGGCTGATGCCCAAATCACTTTTTACGGCTTCAATAAATGAAAACTGTTCGATGCTTTCGACAATACCTTCGCTGAGTGAAAAGCCGAGGGCAAAATCGTCCAGATCGGTCGGCGTCGCCATCATCACTGCATGTGACACGCCGTTATACAGCATGGCAATCGGTAATTCTTCGATCACCCGGTCATCAAATTCTTTTCGCCTGCCATGATCGAGCCGAATGGCTTTTTGCATGTGCAATGGCGGAGGTATCACGGCTGACAAACTCATGACGCAATCGTTGTAGCCGAACTCCGGGACAAGCGGACCGGAATGGATTTCGAGGTCGGCGTACCGGAGCGCTCGCCAAAACTATCGAGTGGCACGAGCGGATTGGTTTCGGGGAAATAGCTGGCCAGACAACCCTGCGGAATATCGTATTCCACCAGCATGAAGCCTTGCACGCTGCGATCGCCGTCATGCCAGACAGACGTAATATCGACCAACATGCCCGCTTCCCAGCCAAGTTTTTCCAGATCGCTCCGGCAGATAAAACACACCCGCCGGTAACCATGCACACCGCGATAACGATCATCCAGGCCATAGATCGTCGTGTTGTATTGATCATGCGAGCGGACTGTCATCAGATTGAACAATTCGCTTTCCGGTCCCAAGGCAGCATCAGCCAGTGCATGCACATAAAAATTGGCACGCATCAAATGCGTCGGAAACTCACGCTGACGTGCAGGATGATAAAGATGAAAACCCCCAGGCACACGCACGCGCTGGTTGAAATTTTCAAAGCCCGGAATCACAGCGGCAATCCGCTCGCGAATGCGATCGTAATTTGCGATCAAATCCAGCCACGGCGTCTTGGTGTCCGGTAAGGCGGCGACGGCAAGCCGCGCAATGATGGCAGGTTCCGACAGCAAATCCGGCGAGGCTGGATTTTTCATGCCCGATGACAGGTGCACCATGCTCATCGAATCTTCCACGCTCACCGCTTGATTGCCGGCCGACTGGATGTCTTTTTCGCTTCGACCAAGGCAAGGCAGGATCAAGGCCTGCTTTCCGTGTACCAGATGCGATCGGTTTAGCTTGGTTGAAACATGGACCGTCAAATCACATTGGCGCAAAGCCCTGGCGGTACGGTGCGTATCGGGTGTGGCCGCCGCGAAATTACCGCCCATCGCAAAAAATACTTTCGCCTTGCCGGCCAGCATTGCTTCGATACTTGCTACGACATCGTAACCATGCGCACGCGGTGGTTCGAAATTAAATTCGGCGCCAAGCCTGTCCAGGAATTCGGCAGCCGGTTTTTCGTAGATGCCCATCGTGCGATCACCCTGCACATTGGAATGACCGCGCACCGGGCACGGACCGGCGCCCGGCTTGCCGATATTGCCTTTCAGCAACAGGCAGTTCATCAGCATTTGTATTGTCGACACACTGCGTTGATGTTGCGTAATACCCATGCCCCAGCAAAAAATCGTGGCCTTGCTGGCATTGTAGATTCCGGCAGCTTCCTCAATCTCGTTTTTCGTCAGCCCGGATTGTTCAACGATGACTTCCCAACTTTCTGCCTGGATATCGGCCAGTAGCGACTCGAAGCCATGCGTGTACCGATCAATGAAATCCTGATCGAGATCGCCCTTTTCGATAATGGCTTTTGCGATGCCTTTAACTGCCGCCAGATCGCCGCCGATTTTAAGTTGGTAGTAATTCGATGCAATCGGCGTACTGGAGCCGGTCAACATATCCTTCGGACTTTGCGGATTGGCGAAACGCTCCAGTCCACGTTCACGCAAGGGATTAAAGACCACGATGCGGCAACCGCGCTTCGCCGCAGAACGCAATTCACCCAGCATGCGTGGATGGTTGGTGCCGGGATTTTGTCCAAAGATGAAAATCGCTTCGGCTTGTTCGAAGTCCTCCAGCAATACCGAACCCTTGCCACTGCCGATTTGCTCGGTCATCGCGACGCCGGAAGCTTCATGGCACATATTCGAACAATCCGGCAGATTATTGGTGCCGAATTCACGCACGAAAAGCTGATACAGGAAGGCGGCTTCGTTAGAAGTGCGGCCCGAGGTATAGAACAAGGCTTGGTCTGGATGATCAATCGCCTTCAGTCGTTCGGCGATCAGTTCAAAGGCATCATCCCAGCTTACCGGCACGTATCGATCCGTGCTCGGCTCATAACGCATCGGCTCAGTCAGTCTTCCCTGTGCTTCAAGCCAGAGATCGTCCTGCCTTGCCAATTCGCTGACGGTGTGGACGAAAAAAAAGTCATGGGTAACACGTTTCGAGGTCGCCTCGGCCGCGACTGCCTTGACGCCGTTCTCGCAAAATTCGAAGGTCGAATTCGGGTTTCGATCCGGCCAGGCACAACCCGGACAATCAAAACCTTCGCTCTGGTTGGTACGCAACAAGGCTTTTGCACCTCGCGTGACGATGCCTTCGTCACGCAGTGCCTGCCAGGAACGTTTCAGGGAATCCCAGCCACCGGCAGGTTTGCCATAGGGCTTGATGGAGTGATCGGACATCTTCCTACTTCAGGTATTCGGAATGGAATGCCGCCAATAACTGCTTGTCCGAATTGTACAACTCGAGTGTTTCGCCTTTGATTTCATAACGGACCGTGTCTGCAATAACTTTCAGGAAAGCCGTTTCCTGCTGCATTTGTTCCGGCGGACACATCATCTTGGTCGATATGGCTGCGGCAAACTTTATCGAATCGCCTTCAAGCGTAAAACCGGCCGAACCACGATTGCATGCCGTCACGATGCGTGCCTGGGATGCCTGAGAATCCAGTGTCAGTGAAGCCATGCGCTGGCCGTCGGCGGTCGACACCGATGCTCCGTTCAATTCGGTCAGCTTCCACAGGGTATTCTGAAGTTCGGCCGTGGAACCCGATTCTGCATTGGCATCAGGTGCACTTTGGCAGGCAGATACCGACAGCATCAAAAAAATGAGACCCGACTGGGCAAGTTTTTTCATCACGCACTCCCGAACCAAAGATGCGTTTACGCTAACACAGAAATTATTAAGGGCGCATGTCCGGACAAGCAGGCTTCACGATGACGTTTTGTTTTTCTGCGCCCATTTTGCAAGCACTTCCGCTTCACGCTCAGGGCTCAGACCTGCAAGCGGTTTTGCACGGCGCTCCGCGGGCAAGCCATTCCAATAGGCCAAGGTATCGCGCACCGTGTTGATCAATGGTCGATACATCAAACCAGCTGCAAGCGCCTTCTTCGCGCTGCGTTGTCCGAAGCCGGCTTCATCTCCGTGCGCAGGTATCCAGCAAGGCAGGTCCATCCAGGCCCCGACATTGTTTTCGGCCAAAAAATCGGCAGCTACCCACACAGGTTTTCCGGCTTTCGGTGACACTTTCAGACAGGCATCCAGCACCTTGCCCATCGTGAGGCTACCGGCCTGGGCATCGGCATTGAAAACATCGATATTTTTCTGCTCGATCAGGTGCAATAAAAAATTCGCCAGATCGCGCACGTCGATAAACTGCGTCGGCGCATCCGGATTTTCCGGCGCGAGAATATCGCCACCACGTGCGGCACGTGCCGGCCAATAGGTAAAGCGATCCGTGTGATCGCCGGGGCCGACGATCAGACCCGGACGCACCACGGTTACTTTTCCGGGCATTGCGTTTTCTGCCGCTTTTTCCGACAAGGCTTTCAATCCGCCGTAGGTTTCATTGCTGACCTTGTCGACATTCGGATCCGCCAGCTCGATCAATTCCGATGCTTCATCGAGACCCGGCTTGTCCATTTTCGCGTAGACCGAAATGGTGGACACGATCAGATATTGCCGTACCGCTTTTGCAAGCAAACCCGCCGAACGCGTGACATCGGCCGGCAAGTACGCGGAGGTATCCAGTACCGCATCCCAAGTTTTATTTTCCAGCGCCGACAAGTCGCTTTTGCGATCCCCCTGCAATTGTTCGATGGCGGCATAGCGCGAATCCTTGAAACGGCCGGGATTGGTTTTTCCGCGATTGAACAGGCTGAGCTGATGGCCTTTATTCAAGGCAGCCTCGACGAAATGCGGCCCAAGAAAACCGGTGCCGCCCATGATCAATATGCGCAAGGGTTTTTTGCCCGACAGTGTTTTTCCGATAGCTCCCGGGGTGGCCGCGATGGCGGCAATGCCTGCACTTGCGGCAACGAATTCGCGACGTGAAACCATGGCTTCTCTCCCTGCATCAAGTACTCAAGCTTGCGCTGCAGAATGTCGGCTGCCATGCGCCAAAGGTCATGCTTTGGTATTGCTCCAAGATCGGCAAAACTGGGTGACAACTTGATAATGATCCGAAAAGACAGACACGCTTATGACTTGTCGTCGGACAGATTTTCCTGCTGCTTGCCTACTTTCCAGGCACCGAAGCTCATGCCCAAGGCGATAAAAATGCCGACGCCGAAGACCGTTGCAGAACCAAAGGCCGAGATGAATTTATGCAGCCAGACAAAGGTAAGATCACCACCGCGATACACCGCAGTATCGATAAACGCCTTTGCCTTGTAGCGGGTTTCCCGGTCAACTCTCGTGTAGATGGTTTCCCGTGCAGGCTTGCTGAGCGAAAACTCGCCGGCGCGCGTTGCGATCTGGACGATCGCCACCAGAATCGGCAAGGGTGCGGCGGCAAGCAGGCAATAACCCAGGGTTATCGCTGCTGCAGGCAACAATAGCAGTGGCCTGACACCAAAACGGAATAGCACGAACGGTGCGACGAATAATTGAATGAACAGAGTGACGGCATTGATCCAGAAATCGATATTCGCGTAAAACGCCGTGCGTGCTTCATCACTGAGAATTTGTTTTGCGATGATGGCCTGTTCGTTATACAGCAGGGTCCCGACGCCGACACCGAAGAACATCAGCAACGCCATTGCCCGCAGCAGGGGCGTACTCGTTACGATTCGGAAACCGGCCCAGAAACTCCCGCCGATCGCAACATCATCATTGTTTTGCTGTCGCAATTGCTCCGCCCGCCTTGCCCAGCGCCTCAGGAGCAAAATGCATACCAGGCATATGCTCAGGAAGAAAATCGAGACCAGCAGTAATTGCGGTACCTGCAAATGTTTTGACAACACTTTCGTCAGCATCGGCCCCGCAATCGCACCAAGCGTACCGCCAACCCCGATGTAACTGTAGAACAGACGCGCCGCCTGCTCGGTGTAGATATCCGACATGAAACTCCAGAATACCGAGACCGCAAACAGATTGAATACCGCCACCCAGATAAAAAAGACCGCACCGCGGCCTGCTATTTCCCGATCAAACAAGGCATAAAATGCAATGAGACAAAGAATGAAAACCCCGTACACGATCGGAAGGAAAACGCGGCGCGGGTAACGACTGACCAAGGCGCCATAAACTGGCTGCAAGAGCAGCATCGAGATGAAAGTGCCGGTAAACAATATCTGCAGGGTCAGTTCGCTGATGGCGATGCCGTGCGCCAGCGACCAAGTGATCAGCCATTGCGGAAATACTGCTTCGACTTCCGGACTGGCTCCGAACGCATCGCGCACCGGCCTCAACAAGTAGTAACCACATAACAGGCAGAAGAAATAAATGGCCGAAACAGGCAAGGCCGGCACTTCGGTCATCGCCTTGCTCAGGTCTTGCCATCCCAGACGCTTTGCTTGTTCGTGCATCCTGCGTTCACCGTCACACTATGAGGCTTAAGCTTAGCCGATAGAGCAAATTTTCGCCTAATCGAGCAATTACTCTAGGCCAAGCGCCTAGCCTCGTCCCGTTACGGAATAAAGACAGAATGCCTGTGTACGATTACATCATTGTTGGTGCCGGCTCTGCCGGTTGTGTGCTGGCCAATCGCCTGAGCGAAGACCCCAAAATCAGCGTGTGCTTGCTGGAAGCCGGACCAAGCGATTGGCACCCTTTTATCCATATGCCCGCCGGTTTGGCAAAACTGGTCGGCAAGAAAGGCGTGAACTGGGATTACAGTACCGCTCCCGATCCGCACATGAATAATCGTTCGCTCTGGTGGCCTCGCGGGAAAGTCCTCGGCGGTTCAAGTTCGATCAATGCGATGTGTTACATCCGTGGTCATGCCAGGGATTACGATGAGTGGGCCGAACTCGGTGCCGATGGTTGGCACTGGAAAAATGTATTGCCTTATTTCAAGCGTAGCGAAGGCAATAGCCGGGGCGAATCGGAATTCCATGGCGGCAATGGCCCGCTCGGCGTCTCCGATCCCACTCATAAAAATGTCCTGTCCGAAGTCTTCGTCAAGGCCAGCCAACAGGCAGGCTTCCCGCAAACAAACGATTTCAACGGTGCCGAACAAGCAGGTTTTGGTTTCTACCAAACCACTACTCGTGCAGGCTCGCGCAGCTCTTCGGCTGAAGCGTATTTGAAACCAATACGCCAGCGTCCCAACCTGACCGTGATCACCCATGCCAAGGCCAGTCGCGTACTGTTTGAAAACGGCAAAGCCACCGGCGTGGTGTATTCGATCAAGGAAAAAGGCGCACACGAAATTTCTGCCAGGCGCGAAGTCATTCTTTCCGGCGGCGCCATCAACTCGCCCCAATTACTGATGCTCTCGGGCATCGGCCCGGCACAGCATTTGCAAGCCCATGGCATAGATGTCCTTGTGGATGCACCCGGTGTCGGCGGCAATTTGCAGGATCATCTCGATGTCTGCACCTTGCAGCGCTGCACGCAAGACGTTACGTATGACAAGACCAACGATATTGCGATTGGCCTGAATTTCTATCTGTTCAAGCAAGGTGCCGGCACCAGCAATATCGCCGAGGCAGGTGGCTTTGTCCGTAGCCCGCTCGCCGAAGACGAACGTCCCGATGTGCAATTCCATTTTGTTCCGGCACAACTCGACGATCATGGTCGCAATCGCCTGCCCGGTTTTGGCTACACCTTGCATGCCTGTTTTCTGCGCCCGAAAAGTCGCGGACGATTGTCGCTCAACAGTGCTGACCCGAATGACAAAGTGAAAATCGAACCCGGCTACCTAAGTGATACTGATGGCTTCGATATCAAGGTCATGCGCGAGGCACTGCGTCTATCGCGGCAAATCCTGGCACAGGATGCATTTACTGCGTATCGCGGCGAAGAATTATTGCCTGGCGCCCAGGTTCAGGATGACTCGGCAATCAATGATTTCATTCGCCGGAAAGGGGAATCGATTTACCACCCGATTGGTACCTGCAAGATGGGCAATATCGATGATATCGATACCGTGGTGGACTCCCAATGCCGTGTGCGCGGCGTCAGCGGACTGCGAGTCGTGGATGCTTCGGTGATGCCGAAACTGATCGGCGGAAACACCAACGGGCCGACCATGATGATTGCAGAACGAGCCGCAGACATGATTTTGGGTAAGGCCTTATTGTCCGCACAATGAATGGTGCGAAGCGTTGCGGGAAATCGTGCGTGCGAAAAAAGCCTCCTTGCGCTAGGCTAGTGGCTCTTTAGAGGACCCCCAAATGACCTTGAATACCGCCCGTAAAATGACCGCGCTGGCGTTTGCTGCCGCCGTTTCCGTGACCTGCAGCCTGTCAGTTGCCGCTCAGCAAGCTCCCATCGTGAGACTCCCGGGTCAGGGGCAACGCTTGGATCTGGCAGTCGGCGAGGTCATTATCAAATCCAGCAGCAAGGAAACCCAAGGCAGTATTTCGCAAATCATGCTGTTTGAAAAACCCGGTTATTCGACCACGTTGCAAAGCAATAGCAGAACCGACATATCGATCCTGGTGCTGGAAGGTGTTTTGACGATGCGCATTCGCGACCAGGTAGTCACCTACCCCGCCAACTCTTTCGTCCATATTCCCAAAGGTACCCCGCATGCGCATGCCAATCTCACGAACAAGCCGGTACGTTTGTTCCTGACGTTTACGCCGGGCGGTTATGAACAGTTCTATGTCGAACGCGCAAATGCGACCAAGACAACGAAACCCGGAACACCCGCCTATGCACAGGCGATGCAGGCGCTGACAGCGAAATACGGCATCACCAATATCGACCTGTCACCCTTCAAGAATTTGCAAAGAAACATTGCACCAAGCCCGGCAAGAAAATAAGCACCGCCTGCTTTTGAAAAACCACGCCGGCTGCCTCAGGCATCCGGCGTTTTTTATGCCTGTTTTTTCTTGCGCTTGGGTTGCAACATGGTCCCCGTGCATTTTTTCGAGCCGCATAAACAGGCCCAGAGTTTCTTCACGCGCGGCGTGTGGGCTTCTTCCAGCACGATGCCGTAATTGTAGGTGAGCTCTTCGCCAGGCTTGATCGCGCGGATTGCCTCGATGAATACCCTGTCTTTGGTCGGATCGCCATCATCGTCTTCGTCGATCACGGCTTCGCAATTGGGTTCGCAGGAATGATTGATCCAGCGCGCATCATTGCCGTCCGTATTCGCATCAATCACGAAATGTTCGTTGAGGGTAAACAGAAACGTATGTCCGGTTTCGACATCGTCCGCATACATGCGGTCAACCTGCTTGTGGGTAAGCAACTTGCCTTGATACTGAATCAGGCGAGTGCCTTTTTTGATGGGAGCGATGGCGAATACGCCATTGCCGTGAATCGGCGATTGCCGAGCAGCAAATAGGTTGGACATAGAAGGCTTCAAAACGACAAGGCCTCTATTGTCGCGGGTTTCAAACGATCTTCACAGTCCCTTGATTGAGGCGAAGGTCTTTATATAGTACAATTTTAGTCCTATATGAGGACGCACTCCGATGCTGCGTGTCACCAAACTCACCGATTACGCTACCGTCGTGCTAAGTACCCTGGCCGATGCGCCCGAGCGCGTACATAACGCCACCGAGTTGGCTGAACGCGCCCATCTGGAACTTCCCACGGTCAGCAAATTGCTGAAAACCCTCACCCAAGCAGGTCTGGTTCAAAGCTTTCGCGGCAGTGCCGGCGGCTACCGACTGGCGAGACCCGCCTCGCAAATCTCCCTTATTCACATCGTCGAAGCTATCGAAGGTCCACTCGGAATGACCGAGTGCAGCGGGGAACATTCCAGTTGCGAACACGAAACCCATTGCGGCGTGCGCAGCAAATGGCTGCGGATCAATGATGTCGTCGCCGACGCATTGCGCGGCGTGAGTCTGGCCGAAATGACGCCGACCGCATCTATAAAAGCCGTTTCAAAAAAATCAATTCCTTTGCAGTTAGCGAAGGCATGAGGTGATGCATGAATACTGAAAATGCCGAAATCCATAAAGTCCTTGATCGCAAGTACAGCGCCGGTTTCATTACCGACATCGAAATGGATTCGCTGCCGCCGGGTCTGGATGAAGACGTGGTGCGTTTTATTTCGAAAAAGAAAGACGAACCCGAGTGGATGACCGAGTGGCGTCTTTCGGCTTACCGGCATTGGCTGACGATGACTCCTCCGGAATGGGCAAAACTCGAGATTGCCGAAATCGATTTCCAGGCCAGCAGCTATTACGCCGCACCGAAAAACGCGCCGAAATCCCTGGCCGACGTCGATCCGAAATTGCTCGAAGCCTATGACAAGCTCGGTGTGCCCCTGCATGAACGCGCGCGATTGGCCGGCGTGGCCGTCGATGCGGTGTTCGACTCCGTCTCGGTCGGTACGACTTACAAGGCTGAGCTGGCAAAAGCCGGCGTGATTTTCTGCTCGATGAGCGAAGCCATTCGCGAACATCCGGAATTGGTCAAAAAATATCTCGGCAGCGTAGTGCCAGTCGGCGACAATTATTTTGCCGCATTGAACTGCGCCGTTTTTTCCGACGGCAGCTTTGTCTATATTCCGAAAGGCACACGCTGCCCGATGGAATTGAGTACCTACTTCCGCATCAATGCCGGTCACACCGGGCAATTCGAGCGCACGCTGATTATTTGCGAAGAAAAAGCCTACGTCAGTTATCTGGAAGGCTGCACGGCGCCACAACGCGATGAAAACCAGTTGCATGCCGCGGTCGTGGAACTGGTTGCGATGGACGATGCCGAAATCAAATATTCCACCGTGCAAAACTGGTATCCCGGTGATGAAAACGGTGTTGGCGGCATTTACAACTTCGTGACGAAGCGCGGCGAATGCCGCGGTCATCGCAGCAAGATTTCCTGGACACAAGTGGAAACCGGCTCGGCGATTACCTGGAAATACCCGAGCTGCGTGTTGCGCGGCGACGATTCTACCGGCGAGTTTTACTCGGTCGCGTTGACGCATCACAAACAGCAAGCCGATACCGGCACCAAGATGATCCATATCGGGGCACGTACTAAATCGAAAATCATTTCCAAGGGCATTTCGGCCGGTCGCGGACAAAACACCTATCGTGGTTTGGTCAAGGTCGAGAAATCGGCCGAGTCATCGCGCAATTACACACAATGCGATTCACTGCTGATCGGCAAGAAATGCGGCGCCCACACGTTTCCGTATATCGAAGTGAAAAACTCAACCTCCACGGTGGAACACGAAGCAACGACGTCGAAAATTTCCGACGACCAGCTTTTCTATTGCCGCTCCCGCGGCATCAGCGAAGAGGACGCGGTGTCGCTGATCGTCGACGGCTTCTGCAAACAGGTCTTCAAGGAATTGCCGATGGAATTCGCGGTGGAAGCCAAGAAACTGATGGAAGTCAGCCTCGAAGGCGCAGTCGGGTAGGAGCGACGGAAGTCGCGATAATCATTCATAGTGGATCGCGACTTCCGTCGCTCCTACGCACAATAAAATATTTCATAGTAGAAATTGACATGCTAAAAATCGAAAACCTCCACGTCCGCGTCGCCGGAAAAGAAATCCTCAAAGGTCTCTCACTCGAAGTGAAAGCCGGTGAAGTGCATGCGATCATGGGCCCGAACGGCGCCGGCAAATCCACGCTCGGCAATGTACTGTCCGGTCGCGAGGGCTACGAAGTCGTCGAAGGCAGCGTGACCTACCAGGGCAAGAATTTACTGGAGCTGGAACCGGAAGAGCGTGCCGCTGAAGGCGTTTTCCTTGCGTTCCAATATCCGGTCGAAATCCCCGGCGTCAACAATACCTACTTCCTGCGCTCGGCCCTGAATGCCCAGAAAAAATATCGTGGCGAGCCGGAAGTCGATTCGATGCAATTCCTGAAACTGGTGCGTGAAAAACTTTCCGTCCTGCATTTGAAAGACGAACTGCTGCATCGCGCAGTCAACGAAGGTTTTTCCGGTGGCGAAAAGAAACGCAATGAAATTTTCCAGCTGGCCCTGCTCGAACCGAAACTCGCGATTCTCGATGAAACCGATTCCGGCCTCGATATCGATGCACTGAAAGCAGTGGCAGATGGCGTCAACCTGATGCGCTCGCCCGAACGCGCGTTCCTGGTGATTACCCATTACCAACGTCTTCTCGACTACATCAAACCCGATGTCGTGCACGTGCTTGCCGACGGCAGGATCGTCGAAAGCGGTGGCCCGGAACTGGCGCTGGAACTCGAGGCACACGGTTATTCCTGGGTGAAGGATAGAGTGGCACCATGACCGCCTTGCTTGAATCCCTGCAAACCGCGTTTGCTGGTAGCGCGCAGTCAAGACAGGCGCTTGATGAAGCAGTGGCCATCGGCTTGCCGGGCCCGCGCAGCGAACAATGGAAATACACGTCACTGCGCGCCTTGTCGGCACGTCATTTTGCTGCGCCGGCGTCGACCTTGGCTACGATCAACGCAGATACCCGGAAAACCATTGCCGCCATTCCGGCGCCGCGTATCGTGTTCGTGAATGGTGTGTTTGATCCGGAAAATTCCGCATTGACGAATTTGCCCGCTGGCTTGAACATCCAATCTAATAACGTAAAAGCTCCCGTTGAAGATTCACGTTTCGCTGCTGCCCACGAAATTTTCGCGAAATTGAATACCGCCATCGCAAGCAAGGGCTTGCAGATTGAGCTGTCAAAAGCGACAGGCGATCCAATTCGTCTGCATGCCGTTTTTGTTTCCTTGAACAGCGGACATGACCTCGCGATTGCCTACCGTCACAACATCGTACTGGGCGAAAATGCGAAATTGGATTTGATCGAGCACCATATCTCGCAGGATGCCCACCAGCATTTGTCGAACCATCTTTGCGACATCGCTTTACACGATGGCGCCGAGCTGACGCATGCTCGCATACAGCAAGACGATGCAGGCGCAAGCCAATTCCTGCGAACCGAAGCCGCGTTGCAAACCCATGCGACCTATCGCCGTCTTGACCTCGAGCTGGGTGCGCATCTTTCACGACATGATTTGCAGATAAGCCTGCTTGGCGATGGTGCAAACGTTCATGCGAATGGCAGCCTCATTGCCAGTGGCCGTCGCCATATCGACACCCGCTTGGACATCCGGCACATCGCCAAAAATACTTCCTGCCATCTTCTGTGGCGCGGTCTGGCCAACGAACGCGGACGAGCGGTATTCCATGGCGGCATCCTGATCGAAAAAGGTGCCGATGGCACTACCGCGCATTTATCCAATAAAAATTTATTGCTCTCGGACAATGCGGAAATCGATACCCAGCCGGTACTCGTGATTCACGCCGATGAAGTGACTGCCAGCCATGGCGCTACCGTTGGCCGTCTCGATGCCGGCCATCTTTTCTATTTGCGCGCACGCGGCATTCCCGAAGCGCAAGCCAAAGCCATGTTGACCAATGCGTTCTGCAAGGAAACCTTGCAGGTATTGGCGAACGATGAATTGGTCGGACTGGTCGCACCGCATCTGGAAAAAATGCTGCAGTCAACTGAGGTGCAGGCGTGAATACCGATTGGACGAAAATTCGCGGTGATTTCCCGATCCTGTCCCGCAGCGTCAACGGAAAGCCGCTGGCCTATTTCGATTCGGCCAATACCGCACAAAAACCATCGGCCGTGATTGATGCCGTCGATGCGTTTTACCGCGAACACAATGCCAATATCTCCCGTGCAGTACACACGCTGGGCATGGAAGCAACCGAGGCTTTCGAAGCCGCGCGACAAAAACTTGCTCGCTTTATCAATGTTCGTCCGGACGAACTGGTATTGACCTCAGGTACCACGCAAGCCATCAATCTAGTTGCCTACAGCTATGCCTTGCCTCGATTGAAGGCCGGGGATGTCATTTTGCTATCGCGCATGGAACATCATGCCAATATCGTGCCCTGGCAATTGATTGCCGAACGCACCGGTGCGGAAATTCGTGTCGCGGAGATCAATGTCGCCGGTGAAATCGATTTGCCTGCGCTTTGGCAGGCGATGACACAGGACGTAAAAATTCTCGGCATCACCCATGTATCGAATGTACTTGGCACGGTAAATCCGATCGAACAGATTTGCCGTGAAGCACGAAAACGCAAGATCGCGACGGTTATCGACGGTTCGCAGGCTTTGCCACACCGCAAGGTTGACGTCGCCGCGATCGGCTGTGATTTTTATGTGTTTACCGGTCATAAAATGTGCGGCCCGACAGGCACTGGTGGCCTGTGGGCCAAACGCGAACATCTTGAGGCGATGCCGCCCTTTTTTGGCGGCGGCGAGATGATCAAGGAAGTGCGTTTCGAAAAAACCGTGTTCAATGATCCACCGCATAAATTCGAAGCCGGAACGCCGAATATTGCCGGCGTGATCGGACTCGGCGCCGCCGTGGATTATCTCGAAGCCATCGGAATGGAAAATATCCAGCAGCGCGAACAGGCTTTACTCACTTACGCTACTCACGCCCTGAAACAAATCGAGGGCCTGCGTATTTTCGGTGAGGCTTCCGAAAAAGCCGCCGTCATTTCATTTCAGGTCGAAGGTGCGCACTCGCATGACCTGGCCACCCTGCTCGATCTTGAAGGCATTGCCGTGCGTTCCGGACAGCATTGTGCGCATCCGCTGATGGAATTCTTTGGTGTTGCGGCAACTTGCCGCGCTTCCTTCGCTTTCTATAATACCGAACGGGAAATCGATGCCCTGGTCGCGGCGATTCACAAAGTCAGAAAATTACTCGGATAGGATTTCAACATGTTGAGTTTTCGTGCCGCACAAACCGCCGATATTCCCGCATTGATTGCGCTGGTCGAATCCGCGTACCGCGGCGATGCCAGCCGCGCCGGCTGGACGACCGAAGCCGATATGCTGGATGGCCAGCGTATTGATGCCGAAAGCCTTCAGAAAATCCTGACCACACCCGACAACCGCATTTTGCTGGCGGAAAAAGACGGCGAATTGCTGGCCTGCTGCCACGTGGAGAAACAGGCACATGGCGCGGGTTACTTTGGCATGTTCTCCGTTCGGCCGGGTCTACAGGGCGGCGGCATCGGAAAACTGTTACTGGCCGAAGCGGAACGCCAGGCAGGCGACGAAATGCATTGCCCGCGGATGGAAATGACCGTGATTGATATCCGTGACAGCCTGATTGCCTTTTACGAACGTCGTGGTTATGAGCGAACCGGAATCCACAAGCCGTTTCCCTACGGCGATGAGCGTTTCGGCATTCCGAAACGGGATGACCTGCGTTTTGAATTGCTGACCAAGGAGTTGTGAGCATGGACTGGGTTAAAGTCTGCGCCACGATCGATTGCCTGCCCGGCGAATACAAAGTCGTCTTCGATGGCGATACCGCCATTGCGGTCTACAACATTGATGGCCAGTTCTACGCGATCGAAGATGTCTGCACGCACGATGGCGGCGAATTGGCCGGAGGCCCGGTCGATGGCTTCAGCGTTGAATGCATCCGCCATGGCGCGAAATTCGATGTGCGTACCGGCGAAGCCCTATGTGCCCCGGCTTATACGCCGACGGTGGTTTTTCCGGTAAAAGTGGAAGATGGCGCAGTGTTTACGCGCGACGACAGAAATTAATCC
>JAKQKT010000174.1 GCA_029560515.1 Pseudomonadota bacterium | reverse complement strand
ACGTTTCTACCAGCGCTTCAAGCCGTTCCGTGGCGGCAAGAAACACCAGCCGCAAGATTCCTACTCACTGCGTTGCATTCCGCAAGTACATGGCGCAGTGCGCGACGCGATCGAGCAAGCCAAGCGCGTACTCGATGTCGAGCTGAATTCGGTCACAGACAATCCGTTGGTGTTTCCGGATTTCGAAAATCCTCGTCATATCGAAGACCAGGTCGTATCGGCCGGCCATTTCCACGGCATGCCCTTAGCCTTGGTGATGAGTTACGTGAAAGCTTCCATTCCGGTATTGGCCAGCATTTCAGAACGCCGCTTGAACAAGCTGGTGGATCCGGCCACCAATGATGGTTTGCCACCGTTTTTAATCGGCAACGAAGACGCGACCGAATCCGGTTTCATGATCGTGCAATACACAGCCGCCGCCATCGTGAATGATCTTGCGTCGCGTGCGCATCCCGCATCGGTATATTCCATCCCGACCAGCGCGAATGCCGAAGACCATGTTTCGATGGGCGCGAACGAAGCCCGCCACGTGCTCGAAATGACGCAGGATCTTGCCCACGTGATTGCACTGGAAATTTATACCGCGGCACAGGCGCTGGATTACCGCCGCGACATGATCAATGCGGCACGCGAGCTGGCGAGGAATTCCGATGCAGCGGCGCTGGCCAAAAAGATTCAGAACTCGCCATTGCCAAGTTCGCCGGATTACGCGGTCTTCATGCAGGAAGTGGAAGCATTGAGGCTCGAGCTTGCCGGTTCGGATGAATTCCAGGCGAGCAAGGCCGTGCATGCCGTGTGGCAGCGCTTGCGGCAAGACGTGAGTTTCATGGCCAAAGATCGCGCGATGGATGGCGATATCAGCAGGGTATTATTCTTATTTGATCAGGGCGAATTGTTGATGGCAGCGAAGGCCAGCGACGATATCGCCGTCTGAAATCAGGCGATATCCAGGGCGACACTGACGCGGTTTCGCCCTTTGTTCTTCGAAATATAAAGTGCTTCATCGGCTTGGTGAAGCGCCTGATCGGGGCTAAGGCGTTTTTCGTTGGTAATCGTAATGATGCCGAGGCTGGCCGTGATCGTGATCGACTGTCTGGCGATCTGGATATTCTCTTTTTCGATCCGCGATCGTAATTCTTCGGCAATGAGTGCCAATTTTTCCGCATTGACATTGGGCACTACCGCAACGAATTCCTCACCGCCGAATCGGGCGACAATTGCGTTATAGCCGGTCAATGTCATCGTGATGGTTTTCGACAGCGATCTTAGGCAGTCGTCACCGGCCAGATGGCCGTAGGTATCGTTGATTCGCTTGAAGTAATCCAGATCGATCAACATCAGGCCGAGCGGTTGGTGGCGCTCGTTCGTTTGCCGCATCATCTGTTCGAATACCTCGCGGAAATGGCGGCGATTGTAGAGGCCGGTCAGTGCATCGCGCTGGTTCGACTCGCGCAAGCGTTTGTTGGCATCGGCCAGTTGTTCGAGCGCCATACTCAATTCGGAAGTACGTTTGGCAACATTGCTTTCCAGTTTTTCGTTGGCTTCGTAAACGATCTTGACGTTTTCATTGCGCAGGTTGGCGTAGCGATACGCAAGCGCGAATGAGAGCAGGATCATCTCGATGGCAGAGCCGATCTGGATGCCGTATTCGGTGATGAATACCTTTGGCAGGATGCCGAAGGAAACCGATGCGTAGATGAAAGTGCCGATCAGCAGGGCGGCCCAGGCAATCAGGAAGAGTCGGGCCGGCCGATACCCTTGTTTGATCGCGATGAACGCCTGGGTCAATACGAAGATGATGCCGGGGAATACCGTATACGTGGTGTATTTTACCGCCGTCGCATAATCGATAAAAAATGAAGCCAGCCCCATCAAGCTGTAAAAGATAATAAAGCCCAGGCCAATGCGATTGGCTATCGGCGACATCTCTTTCATGTTCAGAAACAGCCGCGCAAATTGATGCATGGCAAGCTGCGAGAAACACATCGACAGCGGAATCATCCGATTGGCCAGCCAGGGATTGTTCGGCCACAGGTATTCGAACGCCAGGCCATTGAGGCAGAACAACACCAGGCCGAAACCACTGATATGCATCATGTACCAAAAATGGTTCTGGTCTCGGAGAATCAGCCAGAGGATCAGGTTGTAGCAAAAAAGGGCAAACAGAATGCCGTTGTAAATGCCGATGCCGAATTGGGCATCGCGTTCCATTTCGGCAAATGCACTGGGCGTGTAGACGGCAAGCGGGGCTTGTATCGAGCTTTTGCTGGAGGTGCTGACCAGCAATTCCACCTGCGTCTTTTGCGGCAAATCAAGCCAGAAATTGGGTTGGCGATAACGGATCGCGCGAGCCGAGAACGGCTGCATATCGCCCGAGGTTAGATGTTCGATATGGTTGTCCGGATAGCGAACGTAGACGTCGACATAATCGAGCAGCGGATATTGGAGAACGAGCAGCCAGCGTTGTTCGGTGTTGTCCTGATTGAAAAGGTAAGTATGAAACCAGTAGGACCCCTTGCTGAAACCGAATGTCGCATTGCCATTGGGCAATGATTTGAATTTGTTGGCTTTCGCCAAATCGAACATCTGGGTTTTATCGATTTCGCCTGCCGGATCATGGAAATATTTCACATACGGCGAAAGTTCGATCTTGCTGCGG
This sequence comes from Pseudomonadota bacterium, assembly GCA_029560515.1. Taxonomy (GTDB): domain Bacteria; phylum Pseudomonadota; class Gammaproteobacteria; order Xanthomonadales; family Xanthomonadaceae; genus Arenimonas. The sequence continues at coordinate 5,739 of JAKQKT010000174.1, read as the reverse complement.
CCGGCTTCGAGTACCACCACATTGTTCTGTGCCGCCGCCTGGCCACAAGCGAGCAGTAGAGCCAAAAATATCCATAGTGGCGTGAAATATCGAAACATCATGCTGCCGATTTCCCTGAATCCGTTCACATTATGACGTGGCCGGGAATTTGTCACTCCTCGTTTCATCTTTTGCTTGACAGTGTATTAGCGCGCTATTACATTAGCGCAATGAAAAAGCGCGATATCACACCGGAAGTGCCACTAAAGCAAGGGCTTGAAGCCCTCGCTCAGGCGTTTGCGGCATTGAAAAATCCGGCCGATATCAAGGCATTTCTGCAGGACCTGTGTACGCCTGCCGAAATGGAAGCCCTGGTAGACCGATGGCAGGTCGTGCCCTACGTGATCAACGAAATGCCATACCGTGAAATCCACGAACATACCGGAGTCAGCGTCACCACCATTGGCCGCGTGGCCCGCACATTGAATACCGGCGCTGGCGGCTATCAAGCCGCCGCGAAGCGTCTGGGTATCGTCAAAACCAATCATTAATCTCTCTATAAACTGGAATTCGTCATGCGTTCGCACGACCGTTTACGTATCGCTATTCAAAAATCAGGGCGTTTGTCGGATCCCGCCAGGGACCTGCTCGCGCGCGCCGGTCTGCAATTCCGCGAAAGCCGGGACCGGCTGTTTTGCTATGGCGAATCACTTCCCATTGACCTCTTGTTGGTGCGTGACGATGACATCCCGGGTCTTATCGCCGAAGGTGTTTGCGATTTGGGTGTTGTTGGCCAGAATGTGCTGGAAGAGCAGGCGGCAGAACGCCTCTCGCAAGGTCTTGATGCGGCTTTCAAAGTCATCAAGCCATTGGGTTTCGGTCGTTGTCGCTTGTCGGTCGCGGTTCCTAACGAGTGGGACGGTGCCGATTTGTCACGCTTGAACGGCAAGCGCATCGCTACCAGTTATCCGAATTTATTGCGGCAGTGGATCGCCGAACAAAAGCTGGATGCCGAAGCGGTGCTGCTATCCGGTTCTGTCGAAATTGCACCGCGTCTCGGCAAGGCCGAAGCGATTTGCGATCTGGTTTCATCGGGTGCGACACTCGTCGCCAATCAATTGAAGGAAGTTGCCGTCATCCTTCAAAGCGAGGCGGTATTGGCCGGGCCCGCGAAACCTTTCGGCGATGAACGAGCCGATCTTGCGGCCATGTTGTTGCGTCGTCTCGAAGGTGTGTTGAGTCTCCGGGCAAGTAAACTTGTCTTGTTCCAGAGTCGGCGGGCACTGCTTCCGGAACTGATGAAGCTTCTGCCGGATGCGGAACTGCCCACCGTGATGAGTCTGGAAGGCCGGGCCGAGGAAGTCGGCGTACAAGTCCTTTGCCGCAGTGCGATGACCTGGCAGCGGTTGGAAGACATGAAACGTGCCGGTGCTTCCAATATGCTGGTTTTGCCGGTGGAGCAAATGCTGGCATGAAAATTTTTATCTGGAATCAATGCTGTGCTTCACTGAAGCAGGAGTTATTGCAGAGGCCGGTACAAGTCACGCAAAAAGACCTGGCTGAAAGAGTCGAGCTGATTGTCGAGCAAGTCAGGGCAGATGGCGATATTGCACTGAAGGCACTGACACGACGTTTTGATGGCGTTGAATTGGCATCTTTCCGGGTGAGCGAACAGGAATTCGATCGTGCGCATGCCATTGTCGAGGATGAATTGAAAACCGCAATGCGTGATGCCCTGCAACGTTTACGTCAGTGGCATGAGGCGGGCAAACCATCGGAATTCGAAATTGATACGGCCGATGGCGTTCGCTGTGGTCGCATTCTGAGAGGCATCGATACGGTGGGTTTGTATGTGCCTGCCGGAACCGCACCCTTGCCATCGACCGCCTTAATGCTCGGTGTGCCTGCCGCGATTGCACAGTGCGACAGTATTGTTCTGTGCACACCGGCACGCAGCAATGGTGAAGCCGATCCTGCAGTTCTGGTTGCCGCGCAATTATGCGGAATCACGAATGTCTACAAAATTGGCGGCGCCCAGGCGATTGCAGCGATGGCATTTGGTACCGACAGCATTCCGCGTTGCGACAAGATTTTTGGACCAGGTAATAGCTACGTCACGCAGGCCAAGCAGCTGGTATCAATGATGCCCGGCGGACCGGCGATCGATATGCCGGCAGGCCCCTCGGAAGTTCTCGTCATTGCCGATGCCGGGGCGAATCCGGTCTTCGTGGCTTCGGATTTATTGTCGCAGGCCGAACACGGCCCAGATTCGCAGGTCATTTTACTGAGCGATTCCGCCGATTTGATTGCCCGTGTGGCAGTTGAAGTGCAGGCGCAACTCGGCAGGCTTTCGCGCGAAGCCATCGCGGAAAAGGCCCTTCTCAATTCTCGTGCGATTGAAGTCGACAATATTGAATCGGCGATCGACATCAGCAATTCCTATGCGCCTGAACACTTGATTCTGGCACTGCGCAATCCGCGGGAATTTTTGCAACAGGTGAAATCGGCAGGTTCGATTTTCCTTGGCGACTTCGCGCCGGAATCATTGGGCGATTACTGTTCGGGCACCAATCACGTACTGCCCACCAACGGTGCTGCCCGGGCTTATAGCGGCGTCAGTGTGGCCAGCTTCCAAAAAAGCATCAGCATCCAGACGGTTAGCCAAAAGGGATTGAATACGATTGGCCCCTGTGCGGTCACCATGGCCAATGCAGAAGGCTTGCAGGCACATGCCAATGCCGTCTTGTTGCGGATGGGCAAGCCATGAGCGTGCTTGATCTAGTTCGCGAAGACTTGCGTGAATTTGCCGGTTACGCTTCCGCACGTCGCGCGAATGTGACCGGCAATATCTGGCTGAACGCGAATGAATCGCCATGGACCAACGATGCCGACAAGGGCATGAATCTGAATCGTTATCCCGAGCCGCAGCCGCAACAATTGGTAAAACGATTGGCTGCACTTTATGGCGTTGGTTCGGCAAGCTTGATGATTACCCGAGGCAGCGATGAAGGTATTGATCTGTTGACCCGCGCCTTTTGTAAAGCCGGGCAGGACGGTGTGTTGATAGCGCCGCCGACGTTCGGCATGTATGCCGTCTGCGCCCGAGTGCAAAATGCCATGGTATTCGAAGTACCCTTGATCGATGGCGAGACGCAATGGCAATTCGATCTTCCTGCAGTGCTGGAAAAAATCCGCCAGGAACCCATCAAGTTGGTCTTCGTATGCACACCGGCTAATCCCACTGGCCAGTCGGTTTCGCTGGATGAAATTCGGGCGCTGGCAAAAGCAAGTACGGACAAGGCAATAATCGTGGTGGATGAGGCTTATGCCGAATTCAACGAAACACCCTCCGCAACAAGTCTGCTCGGCGAATTCGAAAATATCGTCGTGCTGCGAACTCTATCCAAAGCCTATGCGATGGCGGCAGCACGGGTCGGTATCGTGATGGCACAGGAAAATATCATTCGGGTACTGCGTAATATCTGCGCGCCGTATCCGGTGCCCACACCGTGCGTCGTGCAAGCGCTGGCGGGGCTGGATGACGGCAATATCGAACTTGCCAAGCGGCGTGCCGCGATTTCAGTTTCCGAGCGTAGCCGGGTCTATAAAAAATTGCAGGACATGAAGTCAGTCAAGAACGTTTATGCCTCGCAGGGAAATTATCTGCTGGCTCGTTTTGATGATGCCGAAAAAGCCTTTCAATCCTGTCTGTCTGCAGGAGTGGTCATTCGCGATATGCGCGCCAACCCTGTTTTGCAGGATGCCTTGAGAATATCCATCGGTACGCCGGAAGAGAATGATGCATTGCTAACAGCGTTGGGGAGCCTGTAATGGCAAAAATACTGTTCATTGATCGCGATGGCGTCTTGATCGAAGAGCCTGCCGACGAGCAAATTGATTCCTACGAAAAATTCCGTCTGGTCGAAGGCGTAATTCCCGCTTTGATCAAATGCCGGGATGCCGGTTTCGAATTTGTGATGGTGTCAAACCAGGATGGTCTGGGAACGTCAAGCTTTCCGACCGAACAATTCGAAGGTCCGCAACAATTGCTGCTACAGATTTTGGCATCGCAAGGCATTCAATTTCGCGAAATTCTGATTGATCACACCAGGCCGGAAGACAATTCACCAAACCGGAAGCCCGGCATCGGCATGGTGATGCAATATCTGCGTGATCGCTCGATCGATTTGCAAGCCAGCGCCATGGTAGGTGATCGCGAGACCGATATGCAGTTTGCGCAGAATCTCGGCGTGAAGGGATTCCGTTTGGGGCCATCAGGCTATTCGTGGGCGGAAATTGCTCATGTTTTGGTCGATGCTCCTCGCATGGCAAACATCGAACGCATCACCAAGGAAACAAAAATCTGGGTCAACTGGAATCTTGATCGCGCCGCGAATCCCGTCATCGTGACCGGGCTTGGTTTTTTCGATCACATGCTGGAACAACTTGGCAAGCACTCAGGTACTGCACTGGAATTAAGTTGCGCCGGTGATCTGCATATCGATGAACACCACACGGTAGAAGATTCCGCATTGGCGTTGGGGCAAGCCTTGAAACAGGCCTTGGGTGATAAACGCGGCATTGCGCGTTATGCCTTCAGTTTGCCGATGGATGAAACGGATGCCAGTGCATTGCTGGATCTTTCCGGACGGCCTTATTTTGTGTTTGAAGGTAAATTCCCGCGTGAAATGGTCGGTGATCTTGCCACTGAATTGGTACCGCATTTTTTCCGTTCGCTTTGCGAAACCGCCGGCATGAACCTGCATTTGAAAGTGCGAGGCGATAATGCGCACCACATGGTCGAAGCCTGCTTCAAGGTCTTTGCACGCGCGCTTGGCGAAGCCATAAAACGTTCAGGCAATGATTTGCCGAGTACGAAGGGTGTGCTGTGAGCGTACGACTGGTGTTGCTGGATTCTGGTGGTTCGAATCTGGGTTCGGTGCAGGCCGCATTCGCAAGACTGGGCGTAGAAGCTTCGGTGACTTCCGATCCTGCCAAAATAAGAAATGCATCTCATGTCATTCTGCCGGGCGTCGGTGCCGCAGGCGTCTCGATGAATCGCTTGCATGAGAATGGCTTGATTGACGTGATTCCGGATATCCAGCAACCCTTGCTCGGTATTTGCGTCGGCATGCAATTGCTGTTTGAAAGCTCCGATGAGGGCGATACCCAGTGCCTCGGTTTGTTGCCGGGACGAGTAAAAAAATTGCAGGCACAGGCAGGTATCCGGATTCCGCACATGGGCTGGAACAATCTGATCGTCAATACCACCCGCTCGCTTTGCGATGGCCTGCAGAATGAAAGCGTGTACTTCGTTCACAGCTATGCCGCCGATGTCTCGGAGTACACGCTGGCACAGACGACTCACGGCAATAAATTTTCATCGATTGTGCAGAAGGGCAATGTGATGGGCGCGCAATTTCACCCCGAGCGTTCCGGCAAGGTCGGCGCAAGGTTATTGAAGAATTTTCTCTCCTTATGAATTTCGAAATTTATCCCGCGATCGATATCCGCGAAGGCCGCGTCGTGCGATTGCTGCAGGGCGATTACGCGCGGGAAACCTCGTATTCCAACGAGCCGCTCGAAGTTGCCGCAGGATACAAGAATGCCGGCGCCGGCTGGCTGCATTTGGTCGATCTTGATGCGGCAAAATCGGGTTCATATACTTTGCTTGAAATTGCCGGTTTCATGCAGAACGTGATCGGCTTGAAGGTCCAGACTGGCGGTGGAATCCGCGGCAAAGCAGACGTCGAACGTTTG
>JAKQKT010000168.1 GCA_029560515.1 Pseudomonadota bacterium | reverse complement strand
GCGACGCAGGTTTGTCCGGCGTTGAAACACTTGCCGGTCGCGATGCGTTCGGCCGCGTGTTCCAGCGGGTAATCCGGTGCAATCAAGGCCGGCGATTTGCCGCCCAGTTCCAGCGTCACCGGCGTCAGGTTCGGCGCGGCGGCAGCCATTACGTGACGACCGACAGCGGTCGATCCGGTAAACAACAAATGGTCGAACGGCAATGCAGTGAATGCCGCACCGACATCGGCATCGCCTTGTACGACCACGACTTCATCGGCACCGAAGACTTCACCTAGCATTTTTTGCAGCAAGGCCGACAAGCGAGGCGTGAATTCCGACGGTTTCAACATCACGCGGTTACCGGCGGCAATCGCGTTGATCAACGGAATCACGGCCAATTGGAATGGGTAATTCCAGGGCGCCACGATGCCAACCACACCGAGTGGCAGGAATCGCAATTCACCGCTGGCGGGCTGGAAAGTCATGCCGATCGGACGTGATTTCGGTTTCATCCAGCGGCGCAGATTTTTTTCGGCGTGCTTGATTTCGCCCAGCGTGACCATCACATCGGCGACCATGGTTTCGACCGGCGAGCGACGGCCAAAGTCGGCATTGATAGCGGTAACGACTTCTTCCTTGTAGTGCTGCACGGCTTCACCCAGACGCTTGAGCGAATACAGGCGTTCGCGCTGGTCGGGAATATGTTTGAGCTGCGCTGCGCGCAGGCGATCAAAACTTGAGCGGAGGTCGGTCATGGCGGTCACTGTGTCTAGGGGGTCTTTGCTGTCCATGGCCTAGTTTAGCGCTATCACAAGCCGGTAAACTGTGAAAAACCAGACAGGATTCGAAAATGCGAAATATTCGGGCTTTCCAGGGCATCAGCCCCATCATCGGCGAAGGCACTTATGTCGATGAAGCGGCCACCGTGATCGGTGATGTAGTGCTGGGTGACGATGTTTCGATCTGGCCCGGTACCGTGGTGCGCGGCGACGTGAATTACATCCGCATCGGTTCACGCACGAATGTGCAGGACGGTACGATTATCCACGTGACCCACGATGGTCCGTACGGAAAACCCGGCGGCTTCGCCACCGTCATCGGCGAAGACGTGACCATCGGACATGCCGCCGTGATTCATGCCTGCGTGATCGAAGATGCCTGCCTGATCGGCATGGGCGCCACGATACTCGACGGCGCCATAGTCCGAAAAAACGGTTTTGTTGGCGCCGGTGCGGTGGTGCCACCGGGTAAAACGGTCGAAAGCGGCGAATTGTGGCTCGGCAATCCGGCTAAATGCGTTCGCAAACTCGGCGAAAAGGAAATCGAGCAACTTTATTATTCGGCGCAACATTATGTGCGCCTGAAAGACAAATACCTGGCGGAATAAATTATTGTCCGTAGGGATTTTCCGCTTCGTTTTTCGGAGTGGCGGTTTGCCCTTTATTGCAGATCGCGATGACCAGCAGAGCCAGTGCGACGGCATACAGAACTTGTGACAGTGTGCTATAGCCCAGCTGCAACACCCGGAAATGGCTATCCGCATAATCAATGCCGCCGCTGCTGACATAGGTGCTGAAGGTGACCCCGGCCATTGCATCCAGCAAAAGCAAGACAAGGCCGGAAATACCATACGATTTCACTTTTTTCGGCAGTGCCCGCGTTTGCATGATCGCGATGCCACCCATGCAGACCAGCAGTGTCGGCACCATCCTGAGCATATTGCCGAGGAACGAGATCAAAAAGCCGTCATTCAACATGTGATTCTCCTTGCATAATCAAACAGGGTTGCCGGGTTGCGTCGCCAACTCCAGCGCATTCAGGAATTCCAGTGCTTGCAGCCGATTATCGCCGCACATGCTTTGCACGGGGCGCAATCCGATGCACACGGCGGGTCGCCCGGGCTTTCCGAATATCAGGCAGGCATTATCCTCGCTCAGCTGAATGCAGCGCACGCCGGCTGGCTTGCCATTCGGCATGCCGGGAATGGGTGAAGAAATGGAAGGCGCAATACAGCAGGCACCGCAGCCGGCACGGCAATTCAACATGTTGATCTTCACATTCGATACGACAGGAAACCCATGCCTGCATTGTATGCCCAAAGCCTGATTTTATTGGGCAATGCCGGGTTTTTCCGCTACCATTCAAGCACTCATTTGGCAGAGCCGGTATGCAGGAACTCGATCCACAAAACAATCCTTACGCAAACCCGTATGCCGCGCCGCAATCCAGTATTTACAGTCCGCCACCCTTGCCGCAACAAGAGGAACTGGCCGACCGTGGCATGCGATTGATTGCCGCCATTCTGGATTCCGTGCTTTATGTGTTTTCGATTGTGCCCGGCATGATTTTCCTGTTCATGGTCACTGGGAAGCAAAATGACAATATGGCTGTTGCAGGCGCGATCGTGATGGTAGCCGGCCTGCTTGGGTACATCGTCTATTCCTGCTATTTGTTGCACGAAAATGGCCAGACCGTGGGCAAGAAAATAATGAAGATCAAGGTAACCCGCACCGATGGCAGCCGCGTGGGCTTATCACGTTACATCTTCATGCGCATTTTTCCGGTCGCCTTATTGGGCGCTGTTCCATTTATTGGTTTTGTTTTTTCACTGATCGACCCCTTGATGATTTTCCGCAGCGACCAACGATGCTTGCATGATCTGGTCGCCGATACGATCGTGATTAAAGCCTGATGCTCGATACCACGCGTGACATCCAGACACCCGAAGGTCTGGCACTGACGCTACATCCTGCCGGCCCCGTCCCTCGTGCGCTGGCATGGCTGCTTGATTTCGTGATCCGCCTATTCTGCGTATT
>JAKQKT010000158.1 GCA_029560515.1 Pseudomonadota bacterium | reverse complement strand
ACGTCCAGCAAACACGAAGACATTCTCAAACGCAATCTGCCGGTACGCCGCATTAAAACCGCCGATGGCAGCGATTGCCTGGTCGCGAGCGTGTATGACCTGACACTGGCGCAATACGGCTTGGACCGTGGGTTTGGCGGCGGATACGTCGCGAATAATTTCGACGACAATGTGCCGGGCACGCCTGCCTGGCAAGAAAAAATCACCGGCGTGCCACGCGGCGACGTGATCAAGATTGCCCGCGAATTTGCCCGCAATGCCGACAAGACCCGCGGCCGCAGCATGATTATCGTCGGTGCCGCGATGAACCACTGGTATCACAACGACATGAACTATCGCGGCCTGATCAATATGTTGATCATGTGCGGTTGCGTTGGACAAACCGGCGGCGGCTGGGCCCATTACGTGGGTCAGGAAAAATTGCGGCCGCAATCGGGCTGGACACCGCTGGCGTTTGGTCTGGACTGGAGCAAGCCACCACGCCAAATGAATGGCACCTCGTTTTTCTATTTCAACTCCGATCAATGGCGTTATGAAAAACTGGATGTTTCCGAAATTATTTCACCGCTGGCAGACCCGAAAAAATATTCCGGCAGTCTGGTAGATTTCAATCTGCGTGCCGTGCGCATGGGCTGGCTTCCTTCCGCACCGCAATTGAACATGAATCCGCTTAACTTCGTTCGCGAAGCCGAAGCCCAGGGTCTCGATCCGGTCAAACATGCCGTGGCGCAATTCAAATCCGGCGCGCTGGATTTTGCTTACTCCGATCCGGATGCACCGGAAAATTTCCCGCGCAACATGTTTATCTGGCGCTCGAATCTGCTGGGTTCTTCGGGTAAAGGTCATGAGTACATGCTCAAGCATTTGCTGGGCACGCGTCATGGTTTGCAGGGAAAAGATCTGGGTGAACGCGGCGCTACCAAACCGCAGGACGTGAAATGGCATGACGAAGCGACTGAAGGCAAACTCGATTTGCTGGTGACTTTGGATTTCCGCATGTGCACCACGGCCCTGTATTCCGACATCGTGCTTCCGACCGCCACCTGGTACGAGAAAAACGATTTGAATACCTCCGACATGCATCCCTTCATTCATCCGCTTTCCAAAGCGGTGGATCCTGCCTGGGAAGCACGCAGCGACTGGGATATTTTCAAGGGCATCGCACGCACCGTCAGCGAGATGGCACCGGGTGTATTGGGCATTGAAAAAGATTTGGTGCTCACGCCCATTTTGCATGACACACCGAATGAATTGGCCATGCCGTTTGGCGTGACCGATTGGAAAAAAGGCGAATGCGAACCGATCCCCGGCAAGACCATGCCTTCGATGGTCGTCGTGGAACGCGACTATCCGAATCTGTACAAAAAATTCACCTCGCTGGGTCCCTTGCTCGATTCACAGGGCAATGGCGGCAAAGGCATGAGCTGGGATACGAAGGAGGAAGTGAAATTCCTCGGCGAGCTCAACCATACCGTCACCGCAGAAGGCATCAGCAAGGGTCGCCCGCAAATTGAAAGCGCGATCGATGCCTGTGAAGTCATTCTGCACCTGGCACCGGAAACCAATGGTCATGTCGCGGTGAAAGCCTGGGAATCGCTCGGTACCTTTACCGGCCGTGACCACACGCACCTGGCCGTCGGCAAGGAACACGAAGCCATCCGTTTTCGCGATGTGCAGGCACAGCCAAGAAAGATTATTTCCTCGCCAATCTGGTCCGGTCTCGAAGACGAACACGTCAGCTACAACGCCGGCTATACCAATGTGCATGAGTACATTCCATGGCGCACGATTACCGGTCGCCAGCAGTTCTACATGGACCACGAATGGATGTTGGCATTCGGCGAAGGCCTGATGGGCTATCGTCCGCCGGTCAATACGAAAACCATCGCCCCGATGCTCGGCGCCAAGCCGAACGGCAACAAGGAAATCGTGCTGAACTGGATTACCCCGCACCAGAAATGGGGCATTCACAGTACCTATTCCGACAACCTGATCATGCAAACCCTGTCGCGCGGCGGCCCGATCGTCTGGCTGTCGGAAGACGATGCAAAAAGCGCCGGCATCGAAGACAACGACTGGATCGAACTGTTCAACGTCAATGGCGCGATTGCCGCGCGTGCGGTGGTGAGCCAGCGCGTGATGAACGGGATGGCAATGATGTATCACGCCCAGGAACGCATCATCAACACGCCCGGCACTGAAATTACCGGCACCCGTGGCGGCATCCACAACTCGGTCACCCGGGTCGTGGTGAAACCAACCCACATGATTGGCGGCTATGCACAATTCGCCTACGGCTTTAACTACTACGGCACCACCGGTACCAACCGCGACGAGTTCGTCATTGTCCGCAAGATGGACAAAGTCGAGTGGCACGACGGCGAACCGGTACCAGCAACTGCGGAGGCTTCACGATGAAAGTACGTGCCCAAATTGCGATGGTGCTCAACCTCGACAAATGCATTGGTTGCCATACCTGTTCGATTACCTGCAAGAACGTGTGGACCTCGCGCGAAGGTGTCGAATACGCATGGTTCAACAACGTCGAAACCAAACCCGGCGTCGGCTATCCCAAGGAATGGGAAAACCAGCAAAAGTGGAATGGCGGCTGGGTGAGAAATTCCGGCGGCCGTTTGCAACTCAAAGCCGGCGGCCGCTGGCGGATCCTTTCCAAGATTTTCGCCAATCCCGACTTGCCGCAAATCGACGATTACTACGAACCGTTTGATTTCGATTACCAGCATCTGCATCAGGCTCCGGAAGGCAATCATCAGCCAACGGCACGTCCGCGCTCGCTGATCACCGGCGAACGCATGCAGAAAATCCATTGGGGTCCGAACTGGGAAGAAATTCTCGGTACCGAATTTGCCAAGCGAAGCAAGGACAAGAATTTCGACAACGTCCAGCGTGAAATTTACGGCGCGTTCGAAAAAACCTTCATGATGTATTTGCCGCGTCTGTGCGAACACTGCCTCAACCCAGCCTGTGTCGCCGCCTGCCCCAGCGGTGCAATCTACAAACGCGAGGAAGACGGCATTGTGCTGATTGATCAGGACAAGTGTCGCGGCTGGCGCATGTGCGTCTCGGCGTGTCCGTATAAAAAGATTTATTACAACTGGAAAAGCGGCAAGTCGGAAAAATGTATCTTCTGCTACCCGCGCATTGAAATGGGTGAGCCGACCATTTGCTCGGAAACCTGCGTCGGTCGTATCCGCTATCTTGGCGTGCTGTTGTATGACGCGGATGGCATCGAAGCGGCAGCTTCGGTTCCTGCGGAAAAAGATTTGTATCAGGCCCATCTGGATATCTTCCTCGACCCGAACGATCCCTTGGTGATTGAAGCGGCACGTGCCGAAGGCATTCCGCAAAACTGGCTCGATGCCGCGAAGGAATCGCCGGTGTACAAACTGGCCATTGATTGGAAACTGGCACTGCCGCTGCATCCGGAATACCGGACCTTGCCGATGGTGTGGTACGTACCGCCCTTGTCGCCGGTTCAATCGGCCACCGATGCCGGCAAGCTCGGCATGAACGGGGAAATTCCCGATCTGAAATCGCTTCGCATTCCGGTGCGCTACCTCGCCAACTTGTTGACGGCCGGCGACGAAGCACCGGTCATACTCGCCATGGAGCGTTTGCTCGCCATGCGTGCCTGGCGTCGTGCCAGAAATGTCGACGGTGTCGAGGATATCGAAGTATTGAAACAGGTCGGCCTGAGCGTCGAACAAGCCGAACAGATGTACCGTTATCTTGCGATCGCCAATTACGAAGATCGTTTTGTCATTCCTACGGCACACCGCGAATATGCCAACGATGCCTTCGGTGAACGCGGTGGTTGCGGTTTCACGTTCGGCAATGGCTGCAGTCCTTCCACGCCTGCCGAGGCATTGTTTGGTGGTCGCTCGACGCAGACGTATCACGTACCACCTAACCGCCAAGTGGTCGACAGGGAGAAAGCATGAAAGCCCTGAAACTGATCGGCGTATTGCTCGATTATCCTGCTGATGAACTTTGGCAGCATCGTGACGAGTTGCTTGCAGCCACCGATGATCCCCTGCTCTCGGCTGCACGTCGTCTGCAATTGCATGCTTTCGTCGACGATATGACAAGTCAGATGCCGATGGAAGCACAGGAAGCCTGGCTGGCGTTGTTTGATCGCGGCCGTGCGATGAGCTTGCTGTTGTTTGAACACATTCACGGCGAGTCGCGTGACCGTGGCCAGGCGATGGTCGATCTGATGGAAACCTATCGCAAGAACGGTTTTGACATGGCGACGCGGGAACTGCCGGACTACTTGCCGCTGGTGCTGGAGTATCTCTCGCAGCGGCCCGAATCCGAAGTAACCGATTGGCTGAAACACACCGGTCCGATCATTGAATTGCTGGCCGCACGGGCCGGAGAAAGAGAAAGCCCCTATGCCCTGCTGTTTGAATTGCTGATTGAAATCGGACAGGGCGAATTTGATTTGACACTACTTCGAAAAAAAGTTGCCAGTGAAGCCCGCGACGACACACCCGAAGTGATGGACCAGGTCTGGGAAGAAGAAGCCGTTCGCTTTGGTAACGATGCGCCGTCGGAAAATTGCGCACCGCCCCAGCGTTTGCCAACCGGTACGAAGACGAACGATAAACAGGTGACGCCATGAATTATCTCAACACATTTGCTTTCCAGATTTATCCCTACATCGCGCTTGCCGTGTTTCTGATCGGTAGCTGGGCACGCTTCGATCACGACGCCTACAGCTGGCGCACCGGCTCCAGCCAGTTGTTATCGAGCAAGTGGATGCGACTGGGCAGTAACTGGTTCCATCTCGGTGTGCTTGCGATTCTCGGCGGACACTTTGTTGGCTTGCTGACACCGCATTTTATTTACGAGCCTTTTATTTCGGCGGGTCAAAAACAATTATTGGCGATGGTCGCCGGCGGTATTTTCGGAGCCGTGTGTCTGATTGGCATCACGATCCTGTTATGGCGTCGCCTGTTCAATCCCCGTGTGCGTGCCACCGGCAGCCCGCGTGATTTGCTGGTCTTGGTCTTGCTGTATGCGCAGCTCTTGCTGGGCTTGTCGTCGATCTTCGTTTCGGCCGGCCACATGGACGGTGGCCAGATGATCAAGCTGGGTGAATGGGCGCAGCATATCGTGACCTTCCGTCTGGGCGCCGCCGATTTCATGCTGGATGCGCACTGGATTTTCAAAGCCCATGTCTTTCTAGGCCTGACCTTGTTCCTGATCTTCCCGTTCACACGTCTCGTCCATATCTGGAGTGTGCCGGTATCGTATTTGCGTCGTCCTTACCAGGTCGTGCGTAAACGTCAGGCACCGCTTGATTACCGCGGAAAATAATCATGAATAACCCACGCATTATTCCTATCGTGATGGACTCCGGTGCTTTGTCGGATGCGGCAGCACGTGCGCAGGAGACTGCACAGAATCCTTCGCATGATCATGCAAAGGATTCTGTGCAGTCTCCTGCGCACGTGCTGCCGCATCCGACAAAGCACCGGAGTCCATCACGATA
>JAKQKT010000085.1 GCA_029560515.1 Pseudomonadota bacterium | reverse complement strand
GCCAGGCACTGCGCAAGCTCGCCGGTAATATCAAGCGCAGCAACTGCATGGTGATTTTCATCAATCAATTGCGTATGAAGATCGGCATGATGATGCCGGGCCAAAATCCTGAAACCACCACCGGTGGTAATGCGCTGAAATTCTACGCCTCGGTACGTCTGGATATTCGCCGCATCGGTTCGGTGAAGAAAGGCGATGAAATTATTGGTAACGAAACCAAGATCAAAGTCGTCAAAAATAAAATGGCGCCTCCGTTCAAACAAATCGTTACCGAAATTTTGTATGGCGAAGGTATTTCCCGCGAAGGCGAAATCATCGATCTCGGCGTGGACGCCAAATGCGTAGAAAAAGCCGGTGCCTGGTACTCGGCACTCGGTGAGCGTATTGGCCAAGGTAAGGAGAATGCCCGTCAGTACCTGAAAGACAATCCGAAAATGGCAGTCGAACTCGAAGCCAAGATTCGGGAAAAACTGGCACCGAAGATCGTGCCGAAAAAAGACAGCGAAGAAGCAACAGAAGCTTAAGTAGTTCTTATGGCAAAACAGCGAGAAGAACCTTCCGCCTACCAGCGAGCCCTCGCCTTGCTGGTCAGGCGGGAGCACTCGCGCAAGGAACTTGGCCGCAAGCTGAAAGCCAAGGGTATCGAGCGTGAAGACGCCGATACCGCTCTGGACAAACTCAACAAGCAAGATTTTCAAAACGACGCGCGCTTCGCCGAAGTGCTGGCGCGCTCCCGGGTTTCCGCCGGCTATGGCCCCACCCGCATTCGTGCCGAACTCGGCACCCACGGCCTGAGCCGTGACGATATCGATAACGCCATGGAAATCATCGAAACCGATTGGGCCGCCACCGCCCTCGACCTTGTTTCCCGCAAATACGGCAACAAAGACCTCGCCGATCAAGCGGTTCGCCGCAAAGCCACCGACTTCCTGCTGCGCCGCGGCTTCGATCAGAAAACCGCCTTTGCCGCGACCAAGCTCAGCAACCACCACCCTGACGAATAGTCACTCGTAGGAGGGCCCTTGGGCCCGACGCTTTGCATGTTTTATCGGGACGAAAAATGCCCAAAACCTTGAATCCATTTTCTCAGTGTGTATCATACACATGAGAAGCGATAAGCTAATTCAAGAGATCAAAAAGCAGGGTTGGGTTCTGAATCGTATTCGCGGTTCACACCATGTGTTCACTCATCCAGAGCGAACGGGAATCGTCGTTATTCCACACCCCAAAAAAGAACTTGGCATTGGACTTGTCGCCGCAATTCGAAAGCAGGCTGGCATCAAGGAATAAACGTGCGTTATCCCATCGTTATAGAACCTGGCAGTAATAAAACCGCGTTCGGCGTTGTCGTGCCCGACATGCCGGGCTGTTTTTCTGCCGGCGACACATTGGAAGAAGCCATCTC
>JAKQKT010000064.1 GCA_029560515.1 Pseudomonadota bacterium | reverse complement strand
TTGCAAAACCTGACCCGCGAAAAAATGTTCGATGATTCACTCGATACCGCATTGCGTATCGGGCTGGAACAATCGGCATATGTGAATGTGATCTCGGATCGTCAGGAAGAAGATGCACTCAAGCGGATGCAGCGCGAAGGTCAAAACATTGATCGCTTCACCGGCACGGAACTGGCCTTGCGTGAAGGTGCCAAAGCCCTCGTACTGCCAACGCTGACGGAAGCGGGCGGTCATCTGCGCATTACGGCTGAAGTGATCGACCCGAATACCGGCGTAACCGTTTATACCGAGAGTGCGGAAGCAACCAATGCCAATAATGTGTTGCCTGCACTTGATGAAGTCCTTGAAAAGCTTCGCTTGCGCCTAGGCGAATCTGTCAGTTTGGTTGACAAGAGCAATAAGCCGCTTGCAATGGCGACAACTGGAAATCTGGACGCACTCAAGGCGTTTTCACTCGGGCTTGAAGCAAAACGTGAATCCCGTTACAACGATGCCCGACTATTATTCGAACAAGCGATTAAATACGACCCTCAATTTGCATTCGCATACATCGGACTGGCGACCACCAATTTCGTCTCGAATGATCTGGAAGGATTTGAGAAAAACATAAAACTTGCAAACCAGTATCGCTCGCACCTGACTGATCGCGAAGCACTACTGTTTGATGCCACGTCTTTGCTGGTAAAGAATCCAGCCGAATCGCTGCCCCGTTGGAAACTGCTGGGACAGCTATACCCGGATGAATTTCGCGCCCATTACAATTACGTCTTGTATTCTTATTTCAATAACCAGGTTGGCGAGGAGCAACTGGCGATAATCGAGTCTGCATTGAGACAGCAAAATCCGGCATTGGCCAACGCCTATTATTTGAAAGGCGTCGTATTGTTGTATCAAAACAATTACAGACAGTCACTCGAAGCATTCAAGCAAGCCGAGATAAATGGTGTTCGAGGCTATAAATCGGAATATGCAATGGCATACCTTGCCAACAACGATTATGCAAACGCGGCCAAGGTTCTCAAAAGCCAGACTGAAAGCGGCGTCGCGGGGGCCGATATTGCCACCCGTCTACCGGGCATACTGCTTCCGCTTAGTGAAGGCAAACTGGATGAAGGCATACAGCTGGCAAAGTCCCTTAACGAACAGGCGAATATAAAAAATATCTCCAGTTCAAATACCTACGAGGGAATGCTGCTTTCGCTTGAAAGCTATAAGCCCGACGGAAAATTTTATCCAAGGCTACAGGAGTATCTGGACAAAAATATCCGCTCTCTGCGATCTGGTCACGTTGCAGATAAAAAATTCCTGCAGTTTAATTTATCGGCAACAGCCTGGATGGCAGCCAAAAGCGGAAATACCGGATTTGCGGAGAAGGCTCTGCAAGCAGCGAAAGACGTTCATCTTGAACAGCCTCCATCGGCCAACAAAGACATGCAATTGATTGCTGAAGCAAAAATACTGATGGCAAAACACTCGCCTGAGAAAGCAACTGCCCTACTTGCAAGCCGATCTATGCAAAGCGACAGCCTATATCTATTAAACGAAACACTTGAGCAAGCATATCGCTCTGCGGGCAAAAATCAGGATGCTGACCGGATGTTGAAATGGCTAATGGAAAATCGCGGCCATGCTTATGCCGAATATGGCAGCGAAAACTTTTTACAACCCGTAAACGTCTATTCCTTCTATCTTGCGCAATCCAAAACAAAAGAAAAAGACAAGGGCCGTTAAGTCCTTGTCTTAATTATTAAGCGCATTATTTTGAAGAAGTGATTTTCTACTTGGCTGCTTCCAGAGCTACCGGGTTGAACTGAGCCTTCGCACTCAGCAACTGCGTCCGCAAGGCATCCCGGCTTTTCTTGATATCCGCGGCACTGGCAAGCTTATTACAGCTCATGCAGGCCCATGCGCCCTTGTCGCTATCGCTGGCTTTCGCTGCAGGAGCATGTCCCAGAGAAGCCAATGCCTGGCGCGGGCTTTTTTGGAAGCTAGTGCGAAAATCTTCATCACTGCTCAGTTTGTCGAGCAGCTTGTCTACCAGTTCTTCGGAAAGTTGAAACGGCATAGTCGAATCCCCTGTTTATGTCAGAATTGCCACGTTCACCATGAACGAAACTCAGTCTATCCATAATTTCCGGCCTTGTCAGTCCAAGCACCCGGGCGTTATAAGTTTTAACAAGGGGCCCCATGCCTATCCGCCGCTGCATACAATTGATGATTGAACTGGACGCCGAGCCGCGCTTTGCACTTGAAAGCCTTCTGTCGGGTGGCGACGGACTCGATCGCACGCCGCGCTGGATGGCCTATGCAGCCCATCTTGATGCACCGGTACAAGTGACTCTGGACGAATTGAAAGCACTGGAAGCGATCAGCCCGGACTCGCCGGGTGAATTGTCTGCCCTGTCCAATGAACATGGCGAGTCACTCGTACTCGGCCTGCTGGAAAAAGGCCTGCTACTGAATGATTCTGAACAGCATGCCCGGTGGCGTGAACGGGAGCAGCTTGTTCGTGATGTCGCGTGGTGGCCGCCGGCTGCCATCGCGATGACACATGGTCGCTGGAGCGATGTCGATATTGGCGCCCGCAATGAACGCGGCTTGATGATGAGCAGTCAGGACATGGTCGATGCTTTTGGCTCGGCACCGGAAGCCGAATATCGTCGGACGGAAAATTCCGAAACCCTTGCTTTATCGAAACCGAAAAATTCCGCATTCAACGAATTGTTGGCCAAACGCAAAACCTGCCGTAATTTCGATCCCGATCAGACCATTTCAGCCGAAGATCTCGCCACGATGCTGCACCGGGTCTGGGGTGCGATCGGCACGCTTGAACTGGCACCGGGCGCAGTCGCCGTGAAGAAAAATTCCCCGGCCGGCGGCGGACTGCACGCCACCGAAGCATATGTGCTGGTGCAGCGTGCCGAAGGACTACGGCCAGGCATTTACCATTATTTGCCAATGCGACATGCCCTCGAACCGATGCATTTTTCCAGTCAGGAAGACATGCGTACATTGATGTACCAGTGCGTTGCCGGGCAGGATTGGTTCCAGGATGTGCCTGTGATGGTGGTGATGGCCGCACGTTTTGATCGTCTGTTCTGGAAATATCGTCGGCATACCAAAGCATGGCGTGTGGTGCATCTGGATGTCGGCCATCTTTCGCAGACCATGTATTTGTCAGCGGCGGATCTCGGCCTGGGTGCCTTCGTCACGGCAGCTATCAATGATCATGCCGTCGAGCAGGCGCTTGGCTTGCAGACTTTAAAGGAAGGCGCGATTGCGATTGTCGGCTTCGGACCGCGTCTGCCGGTAAACACGACGATGGAATTGGATAATTTGACGCCGATAGGAATCAAATAATCACGTTACGGGAAATCCAGTTCGAGACTTTGGTAATTTTCCAGCAACATCCACTGCCGGTTTAGTTCAATCGCACGGTGATAAAGTGCTTCCGGATCGATTTCCGCGAATGCATAAACGGGTTTTTGTCTTGTCTCGCAAGCGCCGCGCACGCCATCGAGAAATGCATCGATATCAAAAACGCCGCTCCATAGCTGTGACTGCAGGGCTTCGACAATGGCTTCGGTCTGGACTGCTTCGATTTCAACCTGCAAATTTGTTTTATCGTGAATGGCTTCCATGACGAAACCGGCATCTGCGCCGCTGGCGACAAGGCTCAGAAATCCGTGCTGTAAGGGCAGGCCGGACTCCACGACATAATGGACCAGGTCATGCGGAAGAATTCCCTGTCTGGGCATTTCCGACGAGGTTTCTGAACCGTCCATCCTGACATAACGGAGGCGATCATATTTTTCGTTCTTGCCGCGCTTTTGTGCAATGAGTTTCATGATTGAAATTCGGAGAGGCAGCTTGCTGTGCCCCTAAGCCAATGAATCAGACGTCGCCGTCGTGCAGCCAGCCTTCGCCTGTGCCGCGATTGAATACCCTGTCGCTGTCAAGAACCTGACCGGCCGGCGTACTTTCCCGTCCCGCCATCTGTTCGTAGTACGGAATAAAATCCGGCAACGTTGCATCGAAAAGTTGCTGATAGCTATCGATCACGAAATAGGTTTTTTGGTAGGTATCGATCCGGTAACGCGTATTCATCACACGCAACAAATCGAAACCGATCCGATTGGGTGCCGCCGATTCGAGGCAGTGAATACTCTCGCCTTTCGAACTCAGAATACCGGCACCGTATATCCGCAGCCCTTCGCTGGTGTTGATCAGTCCGAACTCGACCGTGTACCAATACAGACGTGTCAGCTGCGACAAAGCTTCCGGGCCAAGCGAATGCGCCTTAACGCCACCCTTGCCATAGGCTTCCATGTAATCAGCAAACACCGGATCCATCAGCAAGGGCACATGGCCAAATAAATCATGGAATAAATCCGGCTCGGCCAGATAATCGAGCTGCTCTGGCTTGCGAATCCACCAGGTGACCGGAAATCTTCGATTCGCCAGATGATCAAAAAAAGCCAACTCCGGCAACAGGCCTTCTACGGCAATGATTTCCCATCCGGTTTTTGCTTTCAATTGCGCATTCAGATCCGAAAATTTCGGAATGCCCTTCTCGCCCATTCCCATTTCGTCCTGGGTTTGCAAAAACTCCTTGCTGGCACGCCCCGGCAATAATTCGCGCTGGCGTTTGAACAAGGTCGCCCAGACTTCATGATCCGTCTTGGTATAGC
>JAKQKT010000056.1 GCA_029560515.1 Pseudomonadota bacterium | reverse complement strand
GAACGGCAATTCGATTGGTGTTGAACCGGCAGCAAGAATGATGTGCTTGCCGGAAATTTCGGCGACCGAACCATCATGGCCCTTGATCGAAACGACGCGGTTGGCTTTCAGGGTCGCGAAGCCGGCAATCGGCGTGATCTTGTTGGCTTTGAAAAGCTGCGTGATACCGCCGGTGAATTGCTTCACGATCTTGTCTTTACGCTCGATCATCTTGCTGATGTCGATTTTGGCGTTATCGGCGGTGATGCCATGCACGGCAAAGTTATGCGTCAAATTATGGAATTGACGCGACGAATCCAGCAATGCTTTCGACGGAATGCAGCCGACATTCAGGCAGGTGCCACCGAGTGCCGGTTTTCCGTCCTTGCCGATGAATGCATCAACGCAAGCGGTTTTCAGGCCCAGCTGTGCTGCGCGAATCGCTGCAACATAACCACCGGGTCCGGCACCAATTACCACGACATCAAATTGTTCGCTCATGTAAGTGTTCTCTGAGGTTACGTGCGTATTCGTACTACGATGATTTGTGGGTTGCAGGCGGCGAAATCAAGCACCGCCCGCGACCTGGTTTTCGTCTTAGAGGCCCAGCAACATGCGGTGCGGGTTTTCCAACTGGTTCTTGATATCGACCAGGAACAGCACGGCATCTTTGCCGTCGATAATGCGGTGATCGTAACTGAGCGCGATATACATCATCGGCGCGATCACGACCTGGCCGTTTTCGGCAATCGGACGTTCCTTGATGGCGTGCATACCGAGAATCGCCGATTGCGGCGGATTCACGATGGGCGTGGACATCAGCGAACCGAAGGTGCCACCGTTGGTGATAGTGAAGGTACCGCCTTGCAGGTCTTCCAGTTTCAAGCCGCCTTCACGGGCTTGCTTGGCATAACCGGCAATCGCACCTTCGATTTCGGCGAAGCTCATGTTTTCGACATTGCGCAGCACCGGCGTGACAAGACCTTTTTCAGTGGCGACCGCAATCGAGATATCCGCATAACCGTGATAAATCACGTCGGTGCCATCAACCGATGAATTCACGACCGCATATTTTTGCAGGGCATTGGCCGCGGCTTTCGCGAAGAAGCTCATGAAGCCGAGCTTGATGCCATGGGTTTTTTCGAAAGGCTCGCCAAGCTCTTTACGCATCGCCATGACTTTACCGAGGTTCACTTCGTTGAAGGAAGTGAGCATGGCGATCGAATTTTTCGATTGCATCATGCGTTCGGCGATGCGTTGACGGATGCGAGTCATCGGAACGCGTTGTTCCGGACGGGCGCCACCGCCACCCTTGATGTGATTGACCAGATCTTCCTTGGTCACTGCGCCACGGCGGCCGGTACCGGTCACGTCGGCTGGATTGATGTTATTGCTTTCGGCAACAAAACGACCCGCTGGCGACAAGCCACTGGTGTCCGATTTGCTTGCCGTAGGAGCGACGGAAGTCGCGACCGCAGCAGGGGACGTTGGGGCAGCGACAGGTGCTGCCGCTGTTGGCGCGGGTGCCGTAGCAACAGCACCGGCTTCGATAATACCGATCACTTGTTGGCTGTTAACGGTATCGCCGACATTGAATTTGATTTCTTTCAAAATGCCGTCGACAGTGGAAGGAACTTCCAGCACTACTTTGTCGGTTTCCAGATCGACCAGATTTTCATCGCGACGAACGGTATCGCCGACTTTTTTATGCCAGGTGGCAATCGTGGCGTCCGAAACGGATTCAGGTAAAACCGGGACTTTGACTTCAATGCTCATGGATTTTGTCCTGTGGAAATGATGTTTTGTGTTATTCAGCTGTCAGGGTAACAGGCGGGTTGATTAAGGCGTCTTCGATCAATCGGTTCAGCTCGGCCACATGGGTGTTGCTGTGGCCGCAGGCAGGCGCAGCAGAACGCGCACGGCCGGCATAGCTCAGGCTTTGGCCGACATTGAGGCAAGCATTGAGATGATGCTGGATTTGATACCAGGCGCCTTGGTTTTGCGGTTCTTCCTGGCACCAGACGATTTCTTTCACGTGACCGAAGCGGGCGAGCTCCGCTGCCAGTTCAGGACGCGGGAATGGATACAGCTGTTCAACACGAACGACCGCGACATTCTTGATTTCCTTGGTCTGCATTGCTTCGATCAGGTCGTAGTAAACCTTGCCGCCGCACACCACAACGCGCTTGGCCTGCAATGGATCGGCGCACTGGCTGTCCTTGATCAGATTTTGGAATTCGCCGTTGGCCAGATCGTCGAGTGTCGAGACCGACAACTTGTGGCGCAGCATGGATTTCGGCGTCATCACGACCAATGGCTTGCGGGTAGGGCGCAACATTTGACGGCGCAGCATATGGAACATTTGTGC
>JAKQKT010000273.1 GCA_029560515.1 Pseudomonadota bacterium | reverse complement strand
TCGGTTATCGGGAAGTCTGGTGGAAACCGATTCCGATGATTGAATTGCAAAACCAGGTTGCACGAATCCTCGACATCGGGATCGCGACGGCTTCAAACGACTCACCTTTTTTGCAATGGGACGAAGCCGCAGCCTTGCGTGCCGTCGGCAATAATCAAGCAACACTCGACGCGCTCAGAGTTCTGTTCCTCGCCGAACTGCCTCGGCAGGTAAAAACAATCGAACAGGCCTTCAAAACTGCAAATCATGCAGAACTCAAAGCCGAATGCCATAAATTATTGGCCGGTTGCGGCTTTGTCGGTGCATCCCGCCTTGGAAATAGCGTGCGAGAACTTTGCGGCAAGCCCGACAAGCCTGAAAAAATGGATGCCTTTGCACAGGAAGCAAGGAAATGCCTCGAGTTGCCTTAGGTAGCTTTGCCAACCCTTGCCAACTCCCCCATCAGGCCCCACGACTTCAACTCGACATTGCCCAGCTGTTCCTTGATCAAGCCACGCATTGCACCGCGTAATTCCTGAAGCTGCTCGCTCACCGGCATCTGGTCATTCGCAAGAGCGATCAATGCGGCACCCGTGACAGTACCGGCACTATGCCTGTTATCCCTCACCGGCCCGTGCTCGATGTCGATCCGATAACGTGCTGCAGGATCACACTCCTGGCCATCATGCGTTACATCGAGAGTAAAACCGACACCAATCGCCTGCAGCAAATCGCGTTCAAAACGGCGCAAGGTCCATGCCAGGGATTCCTGCCTGGCCAAGCGATTTCTGGTTTCCTGATAAAGCTCGAACACCTCACGCGCAGCATCCTGGCGCGGTAAAAGTTTCAACAACAGCTCGTGAATATAAAATGTCGAGAGCAGATAATCGCCCTGAAGGCGCGGCGCCACGTCCAGCGTTTCCACCTGCTGCATGCTGGCCATTTCGCCTTTCAATTGATAATCAAGCCGCACATATTGCATCGGCTGCAAAGCCGCACGTTGATTATGTTTTTTGGCACCGGTCATGCCGCGTGCCACCAAGGCGAGACGTCCGTAATCCTGAGTCAAAACTTCGACGATGAAGCTGGTTTCACGCCAGGCGCGCGCATGCAACACAAAGGCCGGCTGACCTTGTATGCGCATGACTAGTCTAGGTAACCAAAACGTCGCAGTGCAGCCTCGTCATCCGACCAACCTTCACGAACACGGCACCAGGTTTCCAGAAACACCTTGCGGCCAAACAGTTTTTCCATACCCACGCGTGCAGCAGTGGAAATTGCCTTCATTCTCTCGCCGCCGTTGCCGATCACGATCGGCTTCTGGCTTTCGCGTTCGACCCAGACAACGGCGGAAATACGCAGCATCTGGCCATCTTCCTCGAACTTTTCAATTTCAACCGTTGTCGAGTAAGGCAACTCCTCACCAAGTCGTGTCATCAACTGTTCGCGTACCAGTTCACCAGCAAGAAAACGTTCGCTCTTGTCGGTAATTTCGTCTTCGCCGTAATGCGCTTCAGATTCCGGCATCAGGGAAATAAGCGTTTTTACCAGGGCCTCGGTTCCCTTGTTTTTCAGTGCCGACAAGGGATGCACTGATGAAAACTCGAATTCGGCGGTAATTTTCGCAATGAAGGGCAACAGGCTGTTCTTGTCGGCAACCTTGTCGACCTTGTTGACCACCAGCACACACGGAACCTTGCTCTCTTTCAGGGCCGACATGGCAAGGGAATCGTCTTCGGTCCAGCGCCCTGCTTCGATTACCAGAACGGCAGCATCGACATCCGATACGGCACCGCGTGCGGCCCGGTTCATGTAGCGATTCATGGCGCGCGTCTGACGCCCATGGATGCCGGGTGTGTCGACCAGCATCAATTGTCCGTCCGGATAGGTCGCAATACCCAGCAAACGGTGGCGCGTGGTCTGTGCTTTCGGTGAAACGATGCTTATTTTCGCGCCAACCAGGGCATTCACGAGTGTCGACTTGCCGACATTCGGGCGACCGATAACGGCAATCGTGCCGGCGCGATAGCCTGCTGGCGAAGAATCGGAATTCATTATTTTTGTGTTTCCAGTTTGATCATGATTTTTTCGGCTGCCGCCATTTCCGCCAGACGCAGAGAACTGCCTTCTGCCTGTTCCTGCAATTTCGGCTCGGGAATCGAGCAACTGACGACAAAGATGCGTGCGTGGTCTTCGCCCAAGCTTTCTATCAGCTGGTAATCAGGTCTCGCCAATTGCCGTGACTGCAACCATTCCTGCAATCGTGTCTTTGCATCCTTTTCGATTTTTCCAGGCTGTATTTCGCGAATCTGCTGCTCAAACCACGGCAATACAGTGCTGCGGCAAGTTTCAAAATCCGAGTCGAGATAGATGGCGGCAATGAGGGCTTCAAGCGTGTCGGCCAGAATCGAATCCCGACGATGTCCGCCAGTTTTCATTTCGCCCGTGCCCAGCTCTATTTTTTCGCCGATATCAAGTTGACGGGCAACACTTGCCAGCGATGACTCCCTGACCAGATTCGCCCTGCCCCGTGTCAGCGCGCCTTCGTCGGCTTTTGGCCAGAACAGAAAAAGTGACTCCGCCACCATCAGATTGACGAGCGAATCACCGAGAAACTCCAGACGCTCATTATGCGGAGCACCCGCGCTACGATGGCGTAAGGCCTGATGTAGCAGCGCGGGCTGATTAAAGCTGTAGCCGATTTTCTTACTCAGCACCAGCAGCGCCCGTCACAGGCTCGGTCACGTCAAACTTGGCCACGAAGTCCAGATTGTAGATCAGTGGTCTGCGGACCTCGTAAGCGATATTAATCTGCTTTTGGTCGCCTTCTTTTATCATCTTCACGTTTTTCTTCAGATCGACGTTTTGCACGTAACTGACCAGGAACCGTAGCACCAATTTGGCCCTGATTCCTTCAACGTTTGCCTTTTCGGAACCGCTGTCTTTGCAAACTGCCTTGAGATCCGTCACTACCGAATAATATTCGACGTAAACAGGAACCAGACGCATTGCGAGAAACACGAAAAACCCAACAACCGCCAGCACGATTATGAAACCCATCAAGGTGATGCCGCGTTGCTTACCCACAGTTTGCATGCTCATAAGTCCCCCGTCCCGAAAGTGTTACTCAATAGTATCGCCAATTCGTGAATAATCGAAGCCATCCTTGCAGGCTTTGAGCATACTCTGGCAGTTGAGCCAGATAAACATAGCACGCCCCACCAGGTTTTCTTCCGGTACAAAGCCCCATTCGCGACCGTCGGAGCTGTTGTTGCGGTTATCGCCCATCATGAAATAGTGGCCGTCCGGAACCTTCCAGGTTCCGTTTTTGGTGACGTTGCCGTTAGGTATCTCCTGCATGATGTGGGGTTTTCCCGGCAGGTTTTCGATCAACTGATAATCCAGTGTAGGTGCATATTCAACCTGGACGCCGTTAATACTCACCCTGTTGTCGACCACGGTGATCTCATCGCCAGGCAAGCCGATTACGCGCTTGATATAGTCCACGCCCTTGCTGGGGTCATCGACAACACCTGGCATGCCCGGATAACGAAACACGACCACATCTCCACGCTTGGGGGTGCCGATCTCGATGACTTTGGTGTTCAAAACCGGCAGGCGAATACCGTAGTTGTATTTGTTCACCAGAATGAAATCACCGACCATCAGGTTGGGTTCCATCGAGCCGGACGGAATGCGGAATGGCTCGGCGATAAATGAACGCAGGGCGAGCACGCCGAATAAAACCGGAAATAGTGATTTGGCGTAGTCCACCAGAATCGGATCGGCTATTTCTTCGCCTTCCTTTTGCATCAACTTGCGACTTTTGGCAAAAAACAGGCTGTCGACCAGCCAGATAAAACCACTCAGCAAGGTCAGGATTGTCAATAACAGAGCAAAATCAAATTTCACGTTTTATCCTTGTTGGAACAGTCTAGTTGTTGTCCATTTTGAGCACGGCCAGGAAGGCTTCCTGCGGAATTTCCACCCGTCCGACCTGTTTCATGCGTTTCTTGCCTTCTTTTTGTTTTTCAAGCAGCTTCTTTTTACGCGTCGCATCGCCGCCGTAGCACTTGGCCAAGACGTTTTTGCGCATGGCCTTGACGGTGGAACGTGAAATGATCTGGGCGCCAATGGCGGCCTGAATAGCTACATCGAACATTTGTCTCGGAATTAGTTCCCGCATTTTTTCGCATAATTCGCGGCCGCGACGGTCTGCATGGCTGCGATGGACGATGCTGGAAAGGGCATCGACCCGGTCACCATTGATCAGGGTATCGAGCAATACAAATGGACCGGCTTCGAAGCGCAGGAAGTGGTAATCCAGCGAGGCATAGCCTCGGGAGACCGACTTCAGGCGGTCAAAGAAGTCGAGCACGACTTCTGCCATCGGCATTTCATACGAAATCTGGACCTGGCTGCCGAGGTACTGGATACCGATTTGCGAGCCGCGCTTTTCCTCGCACAACTTGATCACATTGCCGACATAATCCGGCGGAGTAAGAATATTGGCGCGGATGATGGGCTCACGGATTTCCTGAACCATGTTCGACGGCGGCAATTTCGCCGGATTATCCATCGGAATGACACTACCGTCGGTTTTCAATACTTCGTAAATGACGGTAGGTGCGGTCGTAATCAGGTTCAGATCGTATTCGCGCTCCAGCCTTTCCTGCACGATTTCCATGTGAAGCATGCCCAGGAAGCCGCAGCGGAAACCGAAGCCCATGGCTTCCGAACTTTCCGGTTCGAATTGCATGGCGGCGTCGTTCAATTTCAATTTTTCGAGCGCAACGCGCAAGTCCGGATAATCATCGGCATCTACCGGGAACAGTCCGGCAAAAACCCGGGGTTGCACGGTTTGGAATCCTGGCAAGGGCTTTTCCGCAGGGTCGGATGCGGAGGTCAGGGTGTCGCCGACCGGTGCGCCGTGAACATCCTTGATCGAAGCGGTAATCCAGCCCACCTCGCCGGCAGCCAACTTCGCCAATGGTTTGCGCTTCGGGGTAAACACGCCAACGGAGTCGATGAGGTGTGTACGGCCGGTCGACATCACAAGCATTTTCGCGCCCGGCACAAGTTCGCCCTGCATCACGCGTACGAGCGAAACGACACCAAGATAGTTATCGAACCAGGAATCGATGATCAGTGCTTGCAGTTTGTCGGTATCGCGCGGTTTTGGCGGCGGAATTCGTTCGACGATGGCCTCAAGTACCAGATCAATATTCAAGCCGGTTTTTGCGCTGATCGAAACGGCTTCTTCGGCATCGATGCCGATGACCGCTTCGATTTCTTTTTTTACTTTTTCGATATCGGCGGTCGGCAAATCGATTTTATTCAGGATGGGAATGACTTCCAGGCCCTGTTCAACGGCGGTATAGCAGTTGGCGACCGACTGGGCTTCCACGCCTTGAGCGGCGTCCACGACGAGCAAAGCACCTTCGCAGGCTGCCAGTGAGCGCGAGACTTCATAACTGAAATCGACGTGACCGGGTGTATCGATGAAATTGAGCTGGTAAATCTGGCCGTTCTTTGCCTTGTAGGGCAAGGAAACCGATTGTGCCTTGATGGTAATACCGCGTTCGCGTTCGATAGGATTCGAATCGAGCAC
Organism: Pseudomonadota bacterium; assembly: GCA_029560515.1. GTDB lineage: Bacteria > Pseudomonadota > Gammaproteobacteria > Xanthomonadales > Xanthomonadaceae > Arenimonas. The sequence continues at coordinate 22,249 of JAKQKT010000273.1, read as the reverse complement.
CTGCGCTTCCATCTCGCGTGCTTCGAGGCCTCCGCAAAGCTGAATAATTCGGTCGGCTAACGTGGATTTGCCGTGATCAACGTGGGCAATGATGGAAAAATTACGAATATGCTGCATGTGGCCGGCGGCGCCGTCTTTTGGTGAGGATTAACGCGCCATTATCTCATAGCCGGGCCGCCCACGCAGTACCGACCTTCGTTCGCCCTGAACAAACGAAGGCCGGCACTGCAACTACCCACACACTTAATCAGGGCATTTCCAGTGTTACCAGGCCGGTGCTTTGTGTATTCCGGACCAGTAAACGAACCCTGTCGCCTGATTTGAAAGCTTTCAAGGCAGCAGTGAAATCGGAAACACTGCCGACCGACTGACGTCCGACCTGCAAAATCACATCACCCGCCGACAATCCTGCCTGCGCTGCAATCGGGTTGTTCACGCGGGCAATTTGTACGCCCTCGCCGGCTGCCAAACCCAGGCGGGTGCGTGTTTTTGCGTCCACGGGAATAACTGCAATGCCGATGGAATTGGCGCCGGCAGTTTCAGGACGCGGATTATTGTTTTGATTTCCCGCTTCGGCGGTTTCATCGAGTGCAGTCAATTGCACTGTCAGGTTTTTGGCTTTGCCGTCACGGAACAGATCGACACTCACTTTCATGCCGGGCGGCAGTGCGCCTACCATCGGCGGCAGCATGGAGGAAAGGACGATCTCGCGGCCATTGAGAGCCGTAATCACATCGCCAGGCAAGATACCGGCTTTTTGGGCCGCACTGCCGTTGACTACACCATTCACGAAAGCACCGCCGGGACGCGGCAAACCGAGTTCTTTGACCTCATCACGGGTTACGTCGCGAATCTGCACGCCGAGCTGGCCACGGACGACTTTGCCGCTTTGCTTGAGCTGCTGGACTGCATTCATCGCCACTTCCATCGGAATGGCAAAACTGACGCCCATATAGCCGCCGGAATTACTGAAAATCTGCGAATTGATGCCGACCACTTCGCCGGAAGTATTCAATAAGGGGCCGCCGGAATTGCCGGGATTAATGGCGACATCGGTCTGGATAAACGGCACGTAACGTTGACTGCCATCGATGCTCGGACGACCCAGACCACTTACGACACCCGCAGTCACCGAATGGTCAAAACCGAATGGCGAGCCGATCGCCACTACCCATTGTCCGGGCTTCACCCGCTTGGAATCGGCGATTTGCAAGACCGGAAGATTGGTCGCGTCCAGTTTCAACAAGGCAACATCGGACATCTCGTCGCTACCAATAACTTTTGCCTTGAGTTCACGTCGGTCAGCCAGACGCACGATGACTTCATCGGCATCCGAAATCACGTGATGATTGGTCAAGACATAACCATCGGAAGAAATAATAAAGCCACTGCCAAATGAGGTGCCGCTGCGCGGCTGTTGTGGCATCGGCATACCAGGCTGACCGAAAAAGCGCTTGAATAATTCGGGCATTTCATCGGAACCTGGAGGCATTTCCGAAGGATCGGCCGAGGCGACTTGTCTCTCGGTCTTTTTGACGCTTGCCTCGATATTCACGACGGCAGGTCCGGCACGATCAACCAGCATGGAAAAATCGGGCAGATTCACCAAGGGCAAGGCCGCATTACCGTTAGCAGCCTGCCCTGCAAATGTCTCGGCAGTGGAGGCCGCTACCGGCTGCTGTACTTGCGAGAAACAGGCAACCAAAAGCGCACATGAAGAAAAGCCCAACACAAATCGGGATACAGGTTTCATAAAAGATCGAACTCGCTTGTTTGTCATGGTTGAAAAAAGATTGCCGATAACACGATGCATATCTCGATTGCTTAGATAACAAAATTTACAAAAGTTCCTTGCTGCACGCACGTCCGCAACATTAAATGATCATTAACATCCTGTTACTTTGCCGGTGCCAGGACCTGGGCAAATTGAGCGACCGTCATTGCCGGTACTTTTCCAATCACCGTCACCCGACGGCCACTATTCCATTGAGCGAATACATTGACCGCGCCCCGTTGCATCGCACTCTGACCTTTTTGTGGCTGTGGCGCACGCTCGATATACACCGAGACAAATGCCAGGCCATCACTGTACAAAAGATGCACGCTATTACCCGAACTGCGAGCAGCGCGCAGCTCAAAACCCTCGGGCGGCGACTTGACACGCCAGCCCGGATCTACCTGGTTATTGGAGGCGAGAGTCTGGACACGGTGGAAATCGGTGTTTTTCGGGAATGCCAAATCCGATTCTTTTGGCACCTTGCCGAGTTGCAGATCGGTAAATGCCATCTTCTCGAGAGTGCCGCCATTTTCATCGAGTAAATCAATGCGCATGGGGAACCCGGAAGATTTTTCCAGCCAGAGACGGTAGCCATAACGCCATTTGTCACGTGCTTTGATTTCGACCACTTGCGTTTCAAAATTGGCGATGCGCTCGGCCTTGCCCAGTTTGGCTTCATAGCCGTCCAGATTATCGGCTAGAGCAAATTGCTGCGTTGGATTCCAGCGATCTGTCGTGTCGGCATCATAGCCCACCGATCCATCCTTGGAATTGGTACTGACGACGACCTTATTGTCACGAATCACTTCGCGCGCCGGTCCGCTCAAGGCAACGATACGTTCGCGTTCGCGGTTTCCGGAAAAAGCATGATAAACAGCCATGGTATCAATACGACCTTCGGCAACCATCACCAGAGTACCCTGGTAATTCTGTTTGCGAAGTGCCGGACCTATGCGTTTTAACCAGTCACTCGCATCCTCGTGATTGAATTTTTCGCTTACCCAGGCTTTTGCCTGGCCCAGCCATCCCGGTTTTTCAGTCTGATTTGTTTTTGTCTGTGCATGGGTTTCGAATGCACATAGCAACATCACCAAGCCGATAAAAACTCGCAACATCACTTATTGCCACCTGCGTTTTCATTTGCGCCATTTTCCATTCCGGCATCTGCTTGTTCAGCATCTTGTGCCACGACATCAACGTAGGGAACAAAACCGCCCATACCATCCTGCGCCATCATCTGGTTATGCCTTACCAGATAGGCTTCCAGTGCGGGGTCGCTATTGGCATTCACCGGCGAACGCGGCCAGGCTTTCTTTTCACTGCTCACGTTGAGCGGAAAGGTTTCAGGCGATGCAATATCGTTTGTTGCCACCGTTTCCGGGGATGAATTCACTGTGCGAACGGGTTGAACGGGGTCGGTTGTTGTAGCGACCACCGTTGTACTGACTGCACTTGGTACGTCGGCAATCAAATCTGCCGAGGCAAAGCTGGCTACCGTGTTATTGGCTGTAGTGAAGGCCTGATTATTCGTGGCGGGATTCGTTTGTGGCTCGCTTGTTTTTTGCATCAAGCCGGGAACAAAGACGAACGCTGCGAAAGCGAGCGAAGCGGCGGCTGCCCAGGCAAACAAGGGGCTTCGCGATTTCCCTGGAGATTCCTGTTCTGCCAGTGCCAGTTTAATGTCGGCACAAAGCGTGTTGGGCATTAATCGAACCGATTGGCCTTTCATGCATGCCGAACTGATTTGCATTCGGGAATAAAGCGACTGCAAGGCCTCATCGTGCTGCAGGCGACGCTCCAGAAACATTGCTTCTTCCCGGGATAGTTCGCCATCCATCCAGGCCGAAAGCTGTTCGCAAATTTTATCGTCTAATGCATTCATAGAATTCATGGCCGTACTCTTTCACTATCCATCAAGGGTCGCAGACGCGAATCAATCGCTTCGCGTGCGCGGAAAATTCGGGACCGCACCGTACCGATCGGGCAATCCATGGTTTCGGAAATCTCTTCGTAGGACAGGCCTTCCATTTCACGCAAGGTGATGGCCTGTCGCAATTCTTCGGGTAATTCGGCAACCACTTCGGACACGGTGCGGGCAATTTCTTCGCGTAAAAGTTCGTGCTCCGGGGTATCACTGTCATGCATGCGGTAGGCACCATCGAAATGCTCTGCATCATCGGCATCCACATCGGATGTCGGAGGGCGGCGCTTCATCGATACCAGGTGGTTCTTTGCTGTATTCACGGCGATCCTGTAAAGCCAAGTGTAGAACTGGGCATCACCGCGGAAATTATTCAATGCCCGATAGGCGCGAATGAATGTTTCCTGTGCAATATCCTGGCTTTCGGCATAGTCATGCACGAAGCGGCCAATGACGGCACCAATCCTGTGTTGGTACTTGCGTACCAGAACATCGAAAGCCGTCTTGTCACCACTTTGCACACGCTTGACCAGTTCCAGGTCCAGTTCGTTCTCACCCATTCAAACCGCTATCCCTTGCTTGCGGCCGTCGGGGCCGATTGAAAGACCTGCATTTATCGAGAAAGTTCATTCGTAATACGAATTCCCGGCATAAAAGATTGACCACTCTAAATCCAGCCCCGATGATACGGGCTTAATCCTTAAAATGTTGGAGCCGCCATGTTCGACGGACTTCGCCTCACGCACTGGCAAGTGGAAAGCCGTGCCGATGGTGTTCTTGTGCTTTCCCTCAATCGCGCCGGCCAAAGCGTGAATGCCCTCAGTCAAGCCGTGCTCGACCAGCTCGATTCCATGCTTGAGCGCCTGCCATTGGAAATGCCGAAAGGGCTGATCATCAAATCGGGCAAGCCGACCGGTTTTGCCCATGGTGCCGATATCAAGGAATTCGAAAGTTTCGATGCTAAAGGCACGGTCTATGAATCGATTCGTCGCGGCCAATTGATTTACCAGCGACTGGCCGATCTTCGCTGCCCGACCGTCGCCATTATTACCGGCCCCTGCATGGGTGGCGGTACCGAGTTGGCACTCGCCTGTCGTTACCGGGTTGCTAGTAACGAAGAAAACACTCGCATCGGCTTGCCTGAAGTAAAGCTCGGCATTTATCCCGGCTGGGGCGGCAGCGTCCGCTTGCCGCGATTGGTCGGCGCCCCGGCGGCGATGGATATGATGCTGACCGGACGCACGCTTTCTGGTTCGGCGGCAAAAGCCATCGGCCTGGTCGATAAAGTCACCGATCCATCGGGTTTGCAGGAAGCGGCCCTGGGGTTGATTCAACGAGGAACAACACGTCCGCTCAAGCAGCGCCTTACTGTCTGGGCAAGCAATTCGTTTCTGGGCCGCAAACTGCTCGCCCCGCAAATGTTGAAGCAAGTCAGCCGCAAGGCACGCAAGGAACACTATCCCGCCCCGTTCTCACTGATCAATACCTGGGCTCGTAGTGGCGGCATGCCGGTACGCGCGGCATTGGTGCAGGAAGCAAAATCAGTCACCGCGCTGGCAAAAACGCCGACGGCAAAAAACCTGATCCGCGTGTTCTTCATGATGGATCGCCTAAAGGGTCTCGGCGGCAAGGATCACGGCATCCAGCACGTTCATGTGGTCGGCGCCGGCGTAATGGGAGGCGATATTGCCGCCTGGTGTGCGTTGCGAGGTTTCGACGTGACCCTCCAGGACCGCGAGATGCAATACATCCAGCCGGCCATGGACCGCGCCGCGAAATTATTCGAGAAAAAAGTAAAGAATCCGGAAAAACGTGCAGCCACCATCGCTCGCCTGAATGCCGATGTTGCCGGTGACGGCGTGTCAAAAGCCGACTTGATCATCGAAGCGATTTTTGAAAATCAGGAAGCCAAGCAAAACCTGTACGCCACGCTCGAACAGAAAATGAAACCGGGTGCCTTGCTGGTGACCAATACCAGTTCAATACCGCTGGACAAACTGCGCACCAAACTGAAAAACTCCGCTGACTTCGCCGGCCTGCATTATTTCAATCCGGTGGCGTTGATGCCGCTCGTTGAAATCGTGCAGCACGACCAAATGGCACCCGAAACCCAACGCCGTCTGGCCGCGTTCTGTAGAGCGATCGACAAGTTACCGGTGCCTGTTGCCGGAACGCCGGGTTTCCTGGTGAACCGCATTCTCGCGCCGTATATGCAGGAAGCAATTTTATGTTTCCACGAAGGCATCCCCGGCCCAGTCATTGATAAAGCCGCATTGAAATTCGGCATGCCGATGGGCCCGATCGAGTTGGTGGACACCGTGGGTCTGGACGTAGCGGCGAGCGTCGGCAAGGTCATGGCCGACTTCCATGGCCAGACTTTACCGGATGCATTGAAGGTAGAACCGAACAAGCGCGGCAAGAAAGACGGCCAGGGTTTGTACAAATGGGAAAACGGCCGTGCTGTAAAACCGGAAGTCCCGTCAAGCTATCAGGCCCCGGAAGATCTGGAGGACCGGCTGGTACTGTCGATGTTGAACGAAGCGGTTTCCTGCCTGCATGACGGTGTTGTGGCCGATGCCGAACTTTTGGATGCCGGCGTTATCTTCGGCACCGGCTTTGCCCCCTTCCGCGGCGGCCCGATCGAACATATCAAGGCAGTCGGTGCTGCCAAATTGAAGGCGCGTCTTGAAGTATTGGCGAATCGTTACGGCGACCGTTTCAGTCCGAGACCGGGCTGGGATGATCTGGTTTGATTCCCGATTAAACACCTGTAAAAAAATCCCGGTTTTCCGGGATTTTTTTATTGGATGAATCCGGCAATAGCCCGATCATATTCAGCCGAATCTGAAATGCTGTTGTGGCCCTCGCCTTCAAACACGATGACTTCCGGTTTTCGTTTGAAATGGCTGACTAAATTCATGGTGTTGCGAAGTGGAATGATTTCGTCGTTTCCCGCGATCATTATCAATAGGTCCGAATCTATTTTCGGAGCGAGACGCCAGGATTCGTAACGATCTTTCAATATCCAGCTTGCCGGAAAGGCAGGATATTGGGTCTGGGCGATATTTATCATGCTGTCGTATGGTGTAACCAAGAGCAGCTTATCGACCTTTCTTTGCGAGGCCAGATGAGTGGCAACCCCGGTTCCCAGGCTGCGCCCCATGACTGAAACACGAAAATGATGGTTCCTGGTTTGATCATGAAGATTCAAGGCGTCACGATACAAATTCGCTTCCGTGACTTCGCCGGGATTTCCGCCGTATGAGCGATATGGCAAAAGATAAACAGTCACGTTCGGCAACGTGCGCTTGAATAGATCAAAATTATGTTCCACTGCCTCGGCATTGCCGCCGAAGTAGATCAAAGAATCTTGTTTGCCAGGATTCACAACCCAGCCACGCAGTCTTAACCCATCGCTCTGTAAATCAAACGACTGAGCCTGAACACCGGCATTTACCGGTGTCGGAAAATACAACAGGGATCGCTGCTTTACATAAAGCCAGCTGCAAAATGCAATGTAAATGAATACGGCAGACGCAAAAAGACTTAGTAGAATTTTTTTTAATGTTGCGATAAAAATATTTCCTAAACCAGTTTGATTTCCCGCAGTCGTTCCATGAGGTAATCATGCGCCGTAATCGGTGCTGGATAACGGTTCGGATTATCGGCACTGACGCAGGATGGTAGTGTTTCAATCAAATAATCAGGGTTCGGGTGCAGGAAGAACGGTACCGAATATCGTGGGCTGCGAGCAGCTTCGCCCGGCGGGTTCACGACGCGATGCGTGGTGGATGGATACACATGATTGGTGAGGCGCTGCAACATATCACCGATATTCACGACAATGGTGTCGGCTTCGGCGGTAAACGGAACCCAGTCGCCTTTATGCGACAACACTTCCAGGCCAGCCGCACTGGCGCCAACCAGCAGTGTGATGAAATTGATGTCTTCGTGCGCACCGGCGCGGACATTCGGAATATCAGGCGCGGTGATCGGCGGGTAATGGATCGGACGCAGAATGGAATTGCCGTTATTGGTTTTATCGGCGAAAAAGTCTTGCGGCAGATTGATATGCAAAGCCAGTGCTTGTAGAACTCGCGTACCTAGATCATCAAGCGCCTGGTAAAGACCGTAACCGTATTCCTTGAAATTGGCGACTTCCTCGGGCCATACATTGGGAGCCATCACGTCGGCATATCGCGAGCCTGCCGGCAATTCGCGACCTATGTGAAAAAACTCTTTCAAGTCCGGAAATTTCGAATCCTTGGCTGTTTCGATTCCGAACGGTGTATAGCCACGTGCGCCACCGGTACCTTTGAGGTGATATTTCAGTTTCACTTCGGTCGGCAAAGCAAAGAATTGTTTGAACACATCATAGGATTTAGCCAGAAAATCGGCACTGAGGCCATGGCCGCTGATGCCGCAAAACCCCCATTCGCGATACGCCGCGCCCAGTTCGGCGACGAATGCCTCCTTGTCGGTATCAAAACGTCGAATATCGAGACTTGGAATCTTGCTCATGAACCTCTCTCCCATTTATTCAATCAAACTGCCGCACGCACGGCATCTGCCAATTTATCCAATACTGATTGCATCAACGCGGCATCGCCCGCTTCAACGGTCACCCGAATCAGGGGCTCGGTACCTGAAGCCCGCAATACCAGGCGGCCTGCGCCCTGCAATGCAGCTTCGGCTTCCTTGCGGGCATTTTGCACATGAGCGGACTCAAGCGGTTTTGCACCTGCCGTAATCCGCACATTCACTGTTTTTTGCGGTAGCGGTTGATAGTCACTCGTTGCCTGCTTCAGGGAAGCATTCCGCGCATTCAAGGCTTCCAGAACCTGCAACGCAGCGACAATCGCATCGCCGGTACCACTGCGATCGAGACACAACAAATGACCCGACGCTTCACCTCCGAGTACGCCGCCGCCTTCATGCAAGGCCTGGTGAACAAAACGGTCGCCAACTTTCGCACGGACAAAACCGATTCCGGAATCACCGAGCGATTTCTCCATCGCGTAATTGGTCATCAAGGTACCTACCACCGGACCATGCAGGCGTCCGATGCTTTTCCAGTGATTGGCCAATACAAAAATCAGGGCATCGCCATCGTGCAGGCGGCCGTCGCCATCTACCATCAAAACGCGATCGCCGTCGCCGTCAAAGGCGATACCGAGATCGCATTTATTTTCCAAGACAAGTTTCTGCAGGCTTTCCGGATGCGTCGAACCCACCTGGTCATTGATATTCAGGCCATTGGGTTGTATGCCGATCGCGACCACTTCCGCACCCAATTCCGAAAATACTTTCGGCGCTACGTGATAGGTCGCGCCATGAGCGCAATCCAGCGCGATTTTCATGCCCTGCATACTGAAGGTATCCGGTACACTGGCTTTACAAAATTCGGCATAACGCGTGAGCGCGTCGTTGACTCGCTGCGCCTTGCCCAAATGCTCGGAAGATACCGTTGAGAAAGGTTTATCGAGTTCCGCTTCGATCGCGAGTTCGACTTCATCGCTGAGTTTTTCGCCCTTGGCGGAAAAAAACTTGATGCCATTGTCTTCATGCGGATTATGCGAGGCGGAAATCACGATGCCGGCGTCGGCGCGGAGTGTTTTCGTCAGATGGGCAATACCGGGCGTCGGCATCGGACCAAGCAATCGGACATCCGCTCCGGCTGCAACCAGACCGGCTTCCAGAGCTGATTCAAACATGTAACCGGAAATACGAGTGTCTTTACCAATCACGATTGTTGCGTGTGGTTTTTGACCCGCCAGAACCCGACCGGCGGCATTGCCCAGGCGCAACATGAAATCGGCCGAGATAACGCCCTCGCCAACGCGACCGCGTATACCGTCGGTACCAAAATATTTGCGCAACTCAGGCCTCGGCTTTTTCCGGCGCAGGACGATTCATCATCAAGGCCAGCAATTCGGCAATTCGATCGCGCATTTCACGGCGATCGATAATCAGGTCAACGGTGCCGTGTTCCAGCAAAAACTCGGAACGCTGGAAACCTTCCGGCAATTTTTCGCGTACGGTTTGCTCGATCACGCGCGGGCCGGCAAAACCGATCAAGGCTTGCGGCTCGCCAATGTTCAAGTCACCCAGCATCGCCAGAGAAGCCGTTACGCCGCCAGTGGTTGGATGGGTAAGTACCGAAATAAACGGCAAGCCAGCCGCTTGCAAACGACCGATCGCAGCCGAGGTTTTTGCCATCTGCATCAGGGAAAACAGGCTTTCCTGCATGCGGGCGCCGCCGGAAGATGCGAAACAGACAAACGGGCATTTTTCCTGCAATGCACGCTCGGCAGCGAGCGCGAATTTCTCGCCGACCACCGAACCCATCGAGCCACCCATGAAACGGAACTCGAAAGCGGCCACGCAAATATCATGGCCTTTCAGCAAACCCTTGACGGCGATCAATGCATCTTTTTCGCCGGTGCTTTTTTGCGCGGCCTTGATGCGGTCGGAATATTTCTTCTGATCCTTGAAGTGCAATGCGTCGCGCGGTCCGAGATCGGGGGCAATTTCTTCAACCGGACCTTCATCCAGGAATGAGGCAAGGCGCTCACGCGCTTCAATGCTCATATGGTGATTGCACTTCGGACAAACCCTGATATTTTTTTCCAGCTCGGGGCCGTACAAAGCGGCACCGCAGCTATCACATTTTTCCCAAAGACCTTCGGGAACGCCACGCTTTCCACCACCTTCGGTGCGAATGCGTGCCGGCATTAATTTGGTCAACCAACTCATGTGTATCTCGTGTTGTTTGCTGAGGCGACAGTGTAGCGGGAAACGTCTTCACGGTCAGCTCCGGCGCCGTCAGAGACTGTCGAGGGCGTCTCGAATCGGTTTCAGGAAGGCTTCTGCGGTGGCCGCAGGGTCCGCACTCACCGCCAGAGCTTCGACCAAGGCACTGCCAATCACGATGCCATCCGCCGCCGGCGCCAGGGACTTTGCGGATGCAGCATCCTTGATTCCGAAGCCGATCATGACCGGTACTTTGGCTTGTTGGCGCAAGGCGCTGGCCTTGCTAAGTACCTCTTCGGTGTTGATGCCGCTGGCTCCGGTCACACCGGCAAAACTGACGTAATACAAATAACCCTGTGATTCATTCGCCAATCGATGAAGGCGTTCCGGTGTTGTCGTTGGCGCCGCGAGCGAAATCAGTTTCAATCCATGTGCATTGAAAGCGACACGCATCGGCGCGGCTTCTTCCGGTGGCAGATCCACCAGCAACACGCCATCGACACCGGCCGCGACCGCTTGCCCGGCATAGGTATCCAGACCGCGCATTTCGATCGGATTCAAATAACCCATCAACACGATTGGCGTTTCGTTGTTTTGTTCGCGGAATTTTTTTACGCATTCGAAAACGAAATTCGTGTTGACGCCGCGTTCCAGTGCGCGCTCGGAACTGCGTTGAATGGTCGGGCCGTCCGCCATCGGATCGGAAAACGGAACGCCGAGCTCGATGATATCCGCGCCGCCTTTCACCAAACCATGCATGACCGCTACGGTGCTTTCTTTCGATGGATCGCCGGCAGTAATAAACGGTACGAGGGCTTTTTTATTTTTTGCTTGCAGGTCGGCGAGTTTGATTACAATACGATTAGAAGTAATGCTCACAGGCTGATCCCTTCGCGTTTTGCAATCGTGTAGATATCTTTGTCTCCGCGACCGGAAAGATTGGCAAGCACGATCGCGTCTTTCGGCATTTCTTTGGCAAGCTTCATCGCTTGTGCAATGGCATGACTGGATTCCAGCGCCGCCAGAATACCTTCGGTACGCGCCAGCAAATGAAAGGCTTCCATGCATTCGTCGTCGGTGATACCAACGTAATTAGCGCGTCCGGTATCTTTCAGGAAAGAATGTTCCGGACCGACGCCGGGATAATCCAGGCCGGCGGAAATGGAATGTGTTTCGATTATCTGGCCATCGTCATCGCAGATCAGATAGGTTCTATTGCCGTGCAACACGCCGGGACGACCTGCGGACAATGACGCCGAATGCCGGCCGGTTTCAATGCCCTCGCCTGCAGCTTCAGCACCGTAAATTTTGACTTCCTTGTCATTCAAAAACGGATGAAACATTCCGATCGCATTCGAACCGCCGCCAACACAGGCGACGATCGCATCCGGCAAGCGACCATGTTGTTCGAGCATTTGCGCGCGACATTCGTGGCCGACGACTGAATTGAAATCCCGCACCATGCGCGGATAAGGACTCGGGCCCGCCGCAGTACCGATAATGTAAAAAGTGTCATTCACATTGCTAACCCAGTCACGCATCGCTTCGTTCAAGGCATCTTTCAATGTTTTCGAACCGGAGTGCACTGCAACAACTTTTGCGCCGAGCAGTTTCATACGGAATACGTTGATCGCCTGTCGCTCGATGTCGACCGCGCCCATGTAAACGACACATTCCATGCCAAGACGCGCCGCGACGGTCGCAGATGCAACGCCATGCTGGCCAGCGCCGGTTTCGGCAATGATGCGGGTCTTGCCCATGCGCTTGGCGAGCATTGCCTGGCCAATCGTGTTGTTGATCTTGTGCGCGCCGGTGTGATTCAGGTCTTCGCGCTTCAGGAAAATCCGAGCTCCGCCGACATGTTTCGAAAGCCGCTCGGCTTCGTAAATCGGGCTTGGGCGACCGACGTAATGCTGATAATCGTGTTTGAGTTCGGCCAGGAATTCCGGATCAACCCGATAGCGGTCATAGGCTTCGGTCAGTTCGGCAAGCGGCGCCATCAGAGTTTCTGAGACGAAACTGCCGCCGTAGATGCCGAAATGCCCGCTGGCATCCGGGTAGGCATTGTAATCATCAACTTTTATTTGCACATTCATTCCGGTTTCTCAAATTGTCATGGTTTCGGTACTGCTGACATCTAAACGTAGGCATTCCGATCGGCACTGCGAACTTCTTCAACAAATCGCGCCATTTTTTCGCCGTCCTTTATGCCTGGCGCGCTTTCAATTCCGCTACTCACATCTACCGCATAAGGGCGGCCGATTTTGATTGCCTGTGCGACATTGGCCGGCGTCAATCCGCCAGCGAGAAAAAATGGTTTGCTCAATGTCGGGATTATATTCCAGTCAAACTTTTCGCCATGCCCGCCCGGCTCGCCCGGCCTATGGCCATCCAGCAAAAAAGCGGCGGCAGAAGGATAGCGCTTGATGGCCTGGATCGGATCCAGTGCGCCTTCACCCATCGGCAAACTCTTGATGAAGGGCAAGCCGAAACTGCGGCAAAAAGTATCGTTTTCATTGCCATGGAATTGCAAAATACCTGGCGACAGGGAACGAATGGCGGATGACACTTCGACGCCGGTGTTATCCATGAACAATGCGATCACGCTGACCAGTGGCGAACAAGCCTGTCTCAATCCTTCGATCTGCTCTTCTTCAAGCCTGCGCTTGCTACGTTTCGCGAAGATGAAACCGATGGCATCCACTCCCAATTCGACGGCAAGCCGCACATCGCCGGGACGTGTCAGTCCACAAAATTTTATTCGTGTTCTCATAAAGTCACCTGTTCCGGCAATGCCCACTCTTGCGGATATTTGGCAGCAATAAACACCAGTCCCTCGGCGGGAGCCGTCGGGCCTGCCTGTTTGCGATCTTTCATTGCCAGCAATTCGGCCATCCAGCCAACTTCCTTTTCACCACGACCAATGACCATCAGGCTGCCCACGATATTGCGCACCATATGATGCAAAAAACCATTCGCCTGCACCTCAACCACCACCTGTTCCCCATGACGCCGCACGCTGATGTCCTGCAAATCACGATTGGGATGCTTGGCTTGGCATTTCACGGTACGGAAAGTCGTGAAATCATGCTCGCCGCGCAAGGCCTGTGCCGCGATATGCATGGCATCGACATCCAGAGGTAACCGTTCCCAGCTAAAAAACTGACGCTGCATGGCCGGTGAAATGGCCCGATTCAAAATCGTGTAGCGGTATCGTCGCGCACGGGCCGAGTAGCGTGCGTGAAATTGATCCGGCATCTGCTGACACCACAAGACCCTGATACTGGCAGGCAAACGGCTATTGGTGCCAAGGACCCAGGCACGATCGGTTCTTGTTGATTCACTATCGAAATGAATGACCTGGCATTGTGCGTGAACACCGGCATCGGTGCGACCGGAACACACCACGTCAACCGGATGATGGGCGACGAAAGACAAGGCTTTTTCGACCGCCGCTTGCACGGTGGAGCCTTCACTCAGACGCTGCCAGCCGGAAAAATCGCTGCCGTCGTATTCAATGCCAAGGGCGTATCGCATAGTCAGTAGTATGAAAAACTAAGGGCCGGCGAACCGGCCCTTTCATGAAGTAACGGACGAAAAAAATTAACCCAGTTCACCGATGATTCGCTGGGCCATGGCTTTGGCAGGAGCCGAGCCGCTGGCAGCCACTTCTTCGAGCATGGAGCGAGCACCTTCAACATCGCCGATCTCAAGATAGGCGCGAGCCAACTCGATTTTGGTCGAACTTGCCGCGTCAATCTCGAGCAACTCGGATTCGGAACGGTGAATATCAGGCATGTTGTCTAGTGCAACGAATTCACTCTCGCTCATCAGCATGATGTCATCCGGCATATCGGCATCGGCTACGCTGGCTTGTTGGGAAACCGGTTCGACTATCGATACGGCTTCGAAGGTATCCAGATCATCCATGTCATTTTGTGACAGGAAAGAAGGTTCTTGCTCAACGGGCGCGACAGCTACTTCGGCGGGAGCTTCCACTACTTCGACTGCTGCAGGTACCGGAGTTTCTTTCGCCGTAGCCTCGAATTTAGGGGTATTCCAGCCGGCCTGATTAAACAAGGCATGACCTGGCAACAAGGCAACACCCATCACCACGGCTTCGCGCCAACGGGGATCTTGCGCCGAACTGACATGGGTACGCATGGTCTGTGCGGTTGCTTCGAAATCCTTGCTCTCGCCACGTTGGTAGTGATAACGCAGGAGTGCGAGATGGGCTTCCAAATCCTGTGGCTTGGAACGGACGGCATTCCGGAGCGCGACCAACTCGGGGTCTTCGACCGGGACAACGGGAACCGGCTTGGCAGCGGCAGGACGTACATCGGTGCTACTGGCAACATTCACGGCTTTGCCCGGTGCAGTTTTATCCTGATGGACGTTTTTTGCATCCTGCAACGATGACAAGCTGGCCTGCAAGTCTGCGTCATCGGAAATACGACGCGAAACCAGCGGCTCATCTTCTTCCGTTTTGTTCTTGTTGCGACGGAGGAACCAGACCAGACCGCCCAGCAGCAAAAGACCGCCGCTGCCGTATAGCACCATCGGATTCATGTACCAGGGATCTTCGACAGTGGTAACGGCCGCTGCAGGTGCCTTGCCATCGACAGCAGGCGCAGCTGCCGGTGCTTTGACTTCGGTCGGCGCAGCCTGCTGTGCAGTTTGCTGTTTCGCCAATTCATCCTGAAGGGCCTTCAGTTGGCTGTCCTTCATGGCAATCAGTTTTTGGGTATCGGTCTGCTGACCTTCCAGATCGGTAACACGGGATTTCAGTTCGGTAATTTCGGAGTCACGTACTGCAATGTCCTCACGTGCTTGCGTCAATTCGGCACGCAACTCGGCACCACCGGCAGCCGAGGCACCCGATTGCGCCGCTTTACCTGCAGTGGCCTTACCACTTGGCGGCACGATTTCAAGACGCGCTTTAGGCTTGGTCGTTTTGGCGATGACAGGCTTCGGCTTGCTTGGCTCAACCCTTGGTGCAGGCGCTTCGGCAACTTCCGGAGCAGGCGATTCTTCGGCCTTGGCTATGGGGTTTTCTGCAACAGCTTCGCTAGGTTGCGGAACCGGTGCGCGTTGTGCACGCAAGCTAGCCGATTGCTCTGCCACCAGATCGGCAGCTTGCTGGTCGGTCAGAATGCTCGCTTCTTCTCTTCCCGGGATACGCAACACCGAGCCACGTTTGAGTTTGTTGACATTGCCATCGTCAAACGCTTCCGGATTGGCGCGCAACAGGGCCACCATCATCTGCTTGACGGTCACACTAGCGTCGGGGCGAACTTCCTCTGCCACTGACCACAGGGTTTTGCCGCTTGCCACAGGACCATAAGCACCGGTATTCGCGGGTGGCGCTGGCTCCGGTGTAATCGGTGCGGGTGCCGGCGCTGGCGGAAAATATTCGGGCGTTTGTGCGGGAGCGGATTCTGCCACGACCGGTGCAGGTTCTTCTGCAACCATAGGGGTGCTTGATGGCTGGGCAGGTTCGGGTGCTGGTTCGAAAATAAGGGGAGCCGGTTGCTCTGCAACGACCGGAGCTGGTGTCGGTTCTGGCTCAGGTTTCAGCACGATAGGCGGCAAAACCGGTTCTGGTGGAGGCGTGTACTGCTGGGTTGGCGCAACGGCCACAGTTGGTGCTTCCAAAGGTCGAACGATAGCTTTCGCGATATAGGGCGGATCTATCAGGGCGGTATATTCCTTTGTAACGCTACCGCGCCCCCAGTCAGCCTCGATCAGGAAACTCAGGAAGGGCTCTACGAATTTACCGCTGGAAGTGACTAGCACAACATTCTGGCCGCGCGCATTTTTGCCGACACTGAACGAGAGATTGGCCGTCAGATAAGAGGGTCGGGTGAGACCAACCCGTTCGAAGGCTTCCGGCGAAGCCAAACGGACATTAAGACTGTCCACCTCGCCCGGCATTGCGGCAAAGATGGGGATTTCCGCGACAAGTGGTTGATTCAGTCCGGATTTTACCTGCAACTGGCCAAGACCCAAGGCCATGACCTGCGAGCTCCCCAAGGCCAATCCCATTGCCAAACTCAGCTTTAAGTATCGGTTATTCACGCGTAACGCTCCCCATCCTGATTCGGTACCGGCACGCCTGCTGCTTATCGAGAGACTCTGCAGGCAGATATATTCCCTATGAAATAACCGTTTACGCGCCTTTTTTCAAGAGCTTTCTGTCAATCAGTAATTCTGCCAGCTGAACTGCGTTCAAAGCCGCGCCTTTGCGAATATTGTCCGAAACCACCCAAAGATCGAGGCCACGCGGGTGCGAGATGTCTTCACGGATGCGGCCCACGTAGACCGGATCGTTGCCCGAAGCATGGGTCACAGGCGTGGGATATGCACCCGCCTTGTGCTCGTCAACCACTTCGACGCCGGGCGCATTTTCCAATAATGCGCGCGCCTGTGCGGCCGTGATCTTGTCCCGTGTTTCGATATGCACCGCTTCCGAGTGGCCGTAAAACACCGGTACCCGCACGACGGTTGCATTCACCTGGATGTCGGGAGCGGACAGAATCTTGCGGGTCTCCCAGACCAGCTTCATTTCTTCGGAGGTGTAACCGTTTTCAAGGAAATCCCCGCCGTGCGGGATCACATTGAACGCAATTTGCACCGGGTACACCTTTGGATCGGGATCCTGAAAACTCAAAATGGCCGCCGTTTGCTTACCCAGCTCTTCCATTGCCTTCTGGCCGGTGCCCGAAACGGACTGGTAGGTCGCGATATTGATTCGGGTTATGCCATAAGCGCGATGAATCGGCGCCAGCGCCACCATCAGTTGCATGGTCGAGCAATTGGGATTGGCGATGATGCCGCGCGGAATGCTGCCAAGCGCTTCCGGATTGACCTCGGATACCACGAGAGGCACATCATCATCGCTGCGAAATGCCGAGCTGTTGTCGATCACAATCGCGCCTGCTGCCGCAAACTTCGGCGCATATTCCTTCGAAGTGGAGCCGCCTGCGGAAAACAATGCGATGTCGACTCCGGTCGGATCAAAGGTCGCCAGGTCCTGAACGGTAATCTTGTGATTGCCGAAATCCACCTGCTTGCCTGCAGAACGTTCGCTTGCCAGTGGAATGAGTTTTTTAATCGGAAATTTGCGCTCTTGCAAAACCGACAACATCACCTCGCCTACCGCACCGGTAGCGCCAACAACAGCAACAACGAATTCTTGTGGATTGGTCATGATTTTTCTGCTGGAAATTACTTCGATTCGGGGACTTCGAAGTTTACAGCAAACAGGCGGTGACAGCATGGCGATTGGTTATGGCGAGATACGCAAAACCGGCCTAGAAAATCGAGTAATGGCCAATACTGGTTTCTCAGTCGCTCCAGTGGTCGGGAGATTGATTCAACAATCTGGACTTGGCCGTTTCGATTCTGCGAAACGCGGCGAGTCGAACCGATTCGGCACGGAGAAACTCCGACTGTACTTCCCTGAATTCATCCATCGCGACTTGATCATAAAATTCGTATTTCTGATCCGCCCCCACTTGCCACTTCTTTTTATTCTTGACCAGCATTTGCAACATGTCCGAGCCGGCGCTGGCGAATCTGTTATTGGCCGCAACGAATTGATCCAGTTCGTCATCGATGGCCTTTGTCGCCATCTCCATGCCATTGAAGAACGCGCCCATTTCCCTGGACGGGAACGCCTCCTCGCTCATGACACTCCTGGCATACGCTGGATATGCCTTTACATTACGCAAATATGTTTGACCTGCAGGAAAAATCTCGCCCGCTGCAGCCACCGCCTTGTCGACGTTATCCTGATTTCTGAAATAGGTAGCTTGCTGGTTGTAGTGCTCCTGCAGGCGATTGAGCACCATGAAGTAATCGATTTCCACGATCAGTCGGTGTTCGAGAACCTGCCTCACTTGCGCAAAGCGCCTGCTTCGCAAGGCATCCGTCGAGTCACCCTGTGCTGCGGTAGCATCGTATTGTCTCAGAACCTTGTCAATAAAGGCTGGAACTTCCTGTTTGTTGCGCGGATATTCAGCCTGGAATTTCTCGGCTTGTTGCGGCATGTCCTGAAATGCCTTCATAACTTCATCAATGGATTTTCTTTCTTGCTGGTAAGACGCCAACTGGCCGAACTGGGATAACAGCGCAAGGCCCGCCACCAGAGAGAAAACAAGTCTGCCCACTCCGGCCTTGCGACCGGCAATCCGCCAGAAAAGCCAACCCGCAATATAAGCCATGACCAACACGGCAAGAGCAGAACCTATCGCACCGCCAAGTCTGTAGCCCGCAGCGCCGGCAGCATCGGTTACCAAAGCATTTCCATGGTTGATACCGAGCGACATAAGACCCGCGAGCACCATGCAAATCGCACACCAGATACCAGCCCAAAGCCCGACAGTGAAATTGCGATTTTCCAGATCGGATGCGCTTGAGCGAGTAGTTTTTATTTTTACCGAACTCCAGGCTTCCATCGGATCGAATACGTTTTTGTCCTCGGACTTGTCTGGTCGATCCTGCATGGCGTTTCCCGAATTTCGATACATGACAAATGGCGCCGCAATAAAATCGGCGCGGAAGAATTACAGCTTCGGCGAAATCTCGCCGACATCGCCACATTGCGCACGGTGGCGCAATGCCTGATCCATCAGCACCAATGCCATCATGGCTTCGCAGATCGGTGTTGCACGCAGACCCACGCAAGGATCGTGACGACCGGTCGTCACTACCTCGATCGGGCTGCCATTGACATCAACACTGGTACCCGGCAAACGAAGACTGGAGGTTGGCTTGAAAGCAACGGAACAGGTAACTGCCTGACCGCTGGAAATACCACCGAGAATTCCGCCGGCGTTGTTGCCGAGAAAACCCTCTGGTGTCATCAAGTCGCGATGCTCGCTGCCTTTCTGCGTCACCGATTCAAAACCGGCACCGATTTCAACGCCTTTGACAGCATTGATACTCATCATCGCAGAGGCAAGTTCGGCATCAAGCTTGCCGTAGATGGGTTCACCCCAACCTGCAGGTACATTGTCAGCTACGACATTCAGACGCGCCCCGACGGAATCACCCGATTTGCGAACGGCGTCCATGAATTGTTCAAGCTCGGCAACCTGTTCGGCGCATGGCCAGAAAAACGGATTGTCTTCGACTGCATTCCAGTCAAATGCCTTCGGCTTGAAGTCTCCCACCTGGGCGACATAGCCGCGCACCTGAATTCCGTATTTTTGCAACAGCCATTTTTTGGCAATCACGGCAGCGGCAACCCGCATCGTGGTCTCGCGTGCCGACGATCGCCCACCGCCGCGGGGATCGCGAATGCCGTATTTCTGCCAATAGGTGTAGTCGGCGTGCCCGGGGCGGAATTGCTGCGCGATATTCGCGTAGTCCTTGCTCCGCGCATCGGTATTGCGGATCAGCAAGGCGATCGGGGCGCCGGTGGTTTTGCCTTCAAAAACACCGGAAAGTATTTCAACGGCATCTTCTTCGTGACGCTGGGAAGTATGGCGGGATTTTCCGGTCGCACGGCGATCAAGATCATGCCTGAATTCTTCCGGCGATATTTCGATACCGGGTGGGCAGCCATCCAGCACGCAACCAATCGCGGGTCCATGGCTTTCACCGAAAGTGGTCAGCACCAAAATGCGACCGATTGAATTCATGCTCATCGGCGTGCGTCTGCCAATGCCTTGATGGCTTCGTGATGGGCTACCAGATCTTCACGCTCCGCGACAAAAATCCCCATCTGGCCGACTTTGAATTCGACCCAGGCGAGTGGCAACTGCGGCAGAAGTTTCACCAAGGCATGTTCGCTCTCACCGACTTCGCAAATCAGGAATCCGTTCTCCGAAAGATGCTCCGGCGCATCACGCAATATTTCCAGCGCCAGATCCAGGCCATCGTCGCCGGCGCGCAAGCCAAGCTCCGGTTCGTGTGAATACTCCTTGGGCAAGGCATCGGTTTCAGCATGCGTTACATAGGGGGGGTTCGTCACGATCAAATCGTAAACCTCGCCTTTCAGGCCGCGGAACAAATCCGAATGCAGGATGCGAACATTCGGCGTTTCCAGGCGCTCGACATTTTCCCTGGCCAGGGACATCGCTTCTTCGCTGATGTCGGCGGCATCCACCTGCCAATCGGGATGATAGTGTGCGGTCGCGATCGCGATACAACCCGAGCCGGTACACATGTCCAGCACGCGCTGGATTTCGCGGCCGCCCGCCCAGGGTTCGAAACTTGTTTCAATCAATTCGGCAATCGGCGAACGCGGCACCAGGGCGCGATGGTCGGTTTTGAAGCTCAGGCCGGCAAACCAGGCCTCACCGGTCAGGTAGCAGGCTGGCACGCGCTCATCAATCCGGCGCTGAAACAAGGCCAGCACGCGATCCTTTTCTTCATGCACCAGTTTGGCCTGGCCATAGGCCGGGCTTAGATCATGCGGCAAATGCAGGGCATGCAGCACCAGTTGCGTGGCTTCATCGAGCGCGTTGTCGTAGCTATGACCGAAACTCAAGCCGGCCGCGTTGAAACGGCTGGCACCGTAGCGGATGAAATCGATAATCGTGGAAAGTTCCTGGCTCATGGTGCACTCGCTGTGTGAGCGTCGATTATAAGGCAAGCCACGGCGTGCTGGCTTATAATGAAGGGATGAAAATCCAACATCAACGCGGCATCTACAGCAAGTCCATCCTCTACATCATATTGGCCGCATTCGCGGCAGGCTTCGGCCTGTGGGCGGCGCAATACTGGATGGCCAAACCCCAGGGCAAACCGGCGATCGTATTGCAGACCGTCCGACTGTTTTCGCAGGCACGCGAAATTCCCGATTTCGCCCTGCAATCGGCAGACGGAAAACTCGTGAACAAAGCCTCCCTGAGCAAGCATTGGACGCTGGTATTTCTCGGTTTCACCCATTGCCCGGATGTTTGTCCGACAACGCTGGGCAACATGGCGAAGGCACAGAAAATCTGGCAAACACTGCCCGACTCCACACGACCTCGCCTTTTGTTTGTGTCGGTTGACCCCGAACGCGATACGACGAAAGCCATGGCGGAATACGCCGCATTTTTCCATCCGGACACATTGACCGCGACCGCACAGGAACCTGCACTTGGCAATTTCGCCCAATCGCTTGCCCTGGTTTATGCAAAGGTGCCAATGGAAAACGGCGATTACACGATGGACCACTCATCGACGATTGTCGTACTGGACCCGCAAGGCAACGAGGTAGGCATTATCCGGCCACCCTTCATGCCGGAAAAAATTGCAGCCGACCTAATTGCGCTTTCGAAAAACGGACCTAACAGCGTGAAAACACCATGAGTCTCGCCGTCTTTCTGCAATACGTGATGCCGCACCGTTTTTTTTCGCGGCTCGCCTATTACGTCGCAAGGAATGAATGGCGTCCGTTCAAAAACTGGCTGATCGCGCTGGTCGTCAGAAAGTTCAACGTCAACATGAGCGAAGCCGAAGTCAGCGATCCGCTCAGCTATAAAAGCTTCAACCAATTCTTTACGCGGGCATTGAAACCCGGCGCACGCGTTGCCGATGCCGATCCGGATTCGCTGCTGATTCCCGCCGACGGAAAAATCAGCCAGGTCGGACGCATCAAGGATGGAGATATTTTCCAGGCCAAGGGCCACAGCTTTACCGCCGCAGAATTGCTGGGTGACGAAGAATCGGCAAAACCCTTCGCCGATGGCTGGTTCGCCAACATCTATCTGTCGCCGCGCGATTACCATCGCGTGCACATGCCATGGACCGGCACACTGACGGAAACGGTACATGTGCCGGGCCGTCTGTTTACGGTTGCC
>JAKQKT010000018.1 GCA_029560515.1 Pseudomonadota bacterium | reverse complement strand
CATCCTGCCGGCCCCGTCCCTCGTGCGCTGGCATGGCTGCTTGATTTCGTGATCCGCCTATTCTGCGTATTCGTTTTGTCGATACCACTCGGCATTCTCGGCGAAGCCGGCTCCGGCATATTGATGATTCTCGTATTCCTTTTGTACTGGGCCTATCCGGTCTTTTTCGAAGTGTTGCGGGATGGCCAGACCATCGGCAAAAAAGCCCTGGGACTGAAGGTGGTCAATCAAAACGGCACACCGATTACCTGGTTGGCATCCATTGCACGCAATCTGTTGCGTGTCGCCGACATGTTTCCTTTCTTCTATGGCTTCGGTCTGGCCAGTTGCCTGATCGATCCATACTCGCGCCGCTTCGGTGATCTGGTCGCCGGCAGCTTGGTGATCCATGTCGACCGCATCACGGCAAGGTTACCATCGCCGCCAGTGCCGGCCGATCATCTTGCCGTCTTGTTGAAGCGCGACGAACAGGGAGCCATCGTGAATTTTTCCGAACGTGCCCTGCATATGACACAGGAACGCCAGCGTGAACTGGCCGACATCCTGAGTCCGGTGACGCATCTGCGCGGTGACGACAATGTCAGGAAATTGCTTGGCGTCGCCAATGGCTTGCTGGGGCGCAAATGAAGCAGGAAGATTTCGTCGCACAATTCAGTGCGGAATGGGTGCTGTTCGAACGCTGGTTGAATACCCGCAGCGATATCAGCGCGAAAAAGCGGAAGCCGCTTGCCAGCAACGACATCAGTGATTACGACTTTCCGGTGCGCTATCGCCGCCTGTGCCAGCAACTTTCCATAGCGCAGCAACGCGGCTACAGCCCGCTGATCACCGACAAGCTCGAAACCCTGATGCAGCGCGGTCATCATGTGCTGTACCGGCCGCCGGCTCCACGCTGGCGTCGCGTGTTTGATTTTTTCCTGATGGAATTCCCCTGCATCCTGCGCAAGAACCATCGCTATTTCTGGACGGCGGCCTTCCTGTTTTATGTTCCGCTGATCGGCATGATCGTGCTTCTGCATTTCCATCCCGAGATGGTGCATTCACTGCTCGGTTCCGAACAGATCGCCGAGATGGAAAAGATGTACGACCCGGCCGACAAACTTCATAGCCTGGGGCGCAGCAGCGGCAGTGACCTGCAGATGTTCGGTTTTTATATCTGGAACAATGTGAGCATCGGTTTCCGCACTTTTGCGAGCGGTTTTTTCTTGGGCGTGGGCTCCATTCTGGTGTTGCTGTTCAACGGCATTTCCATCGGTGCGGTAGCGGGCCATCTCACGGTCATCGGTTCCGCACCGATGGAAATGCCGTTGAACAGCAACACCAGAATGGAG
>JAKQKT010000014.1 GCA_029560515.1 Pseudomonadota bacterium | reverse complement strand
GCCCCGATCATCGGCCGCGCCCATGTCGGTTACTTGCCGCGCGGCAAAGTGGTCGGCATCAGCAAGCTGGCGCGCGTGGTCGAAACCTAGGCCCGGCGCTTCCAGGTGCAGGAAAAAATGACCTCACAAATCGCGCGCTGCATCCAGGAAGTATTACATCCGCTCGGCGTTGGCGTGATCGTTGATGCCAGCCACCAATGCATGACTACCCGCGGGATCCATAAAACCGGCGTGAGCATGGTGACTTCAAAAATGCTCGGTAGCTTTCGCGACGACCCGAGTACGCGGGCCGAATTCATGCAGTGCGTGGGGATGAATTCGAAGCGGTGACGTTTGTGGTGCGCCACAGGCGCGCCCTATTTATTCTGGTGATCCAGCACTTTCTGCGCCAGCCAGGGGCCGCCTTTTTCGATCAGCTCGATCGGCGTCATTTCCCAACCAGTCAACACCATCACTTCGCCGACGGTAAATTCGAGTTGTGCCTTATTGAACTCCCGCTTGCCGGCGATAACCGCCTCGAGCACTTCGCGTGACGGCATCGGCGCTTCCATCTCCGCCGCCTTCGCCGCCGCCGCCGCTGCAGGGTCGGCACTGCCATGTTTCAGCAACCACTCAATCCGCAGTAAAGCCGCTGCCTGCGGATCGTGATGCACAATTTCCGGCAAGGCCGCGGCCAGGCTTTTATGCAATGTGTTGAGCTGCCCCATGATTTTCATGCGGGCAAGATTCGCGGCATCGCGGGCATGCTCCGCATCCTCGACATCCTGCAACTGCTGCGCACGCGAAGCTTCGAGCGTCTGCAATTCCTTTATGGCCTGCACAAAACGCAAAGCCCAATCCGACTTCGCCATCAATGACGGATCACTGCGGATCACGGCATAACAATCTTCCAGTAATTTTTGAATCGAGCTCATGGTGCCGATTATAGGCCAGTAGGGGCGCAGCTTGCTGCGCCCTGCCTTGAAGAATTCGGGCGCAGCAAGCAGCGCCCCTACTGCGAAGCCTGAACCGTGACACGGTCTGCACTTGTATTGGCCCGGCTCGCGCGGCCATACATCAGCTCCGCCACTGCCGGTGGCGCAAAGTAATCGCCAGGATTTACGGCCTGCGCGTAGTAATAAATCTCGTGCCGGCCAGCCGGTAAATACTCGGCATAGATACGCACGACGTTGACTCCGGTTTGTCGCGAATCAAAATAATAGGAGCCATTGTCGCCAATATTTTTTAGATCGGCGCCGCCAACGCTACTAAGTGTGATATCGCGCGTTACCAATCCGCCGGGTACGAAATCACTTACAGCGACAAAATGGCGTTCTTTAGGTGCCGTAACCTCAAGTCTTATGCGGACCCAATCGCCTTCACGCAAACCGGTCTTCGGCAATGGAACCCACTTGCCGTTTTGCAATACGTCGTAATGTCGCTGCACATTTAAACCTACTCCGCGCGCCTCGGCCTGCTGCAAATCATATTGATAGCTGATGACGGCACTGTAGTTCATCGTGCCACCGGCATTTTTATCGGCCGCCAACGACAGCGTTTTGCTCGTCGTCGCTAACGGCGATTGCAAGTTCACTTCGCGCTTGTCGGCAGGCATTTCGAGTATTTGCGAATTGGCATCAAGTGCTACCGTGATTTTCGTATCAGCATTGACGGCATTATTCTGATTGATCACATCATGTAGTGCCATCAAGCATTGCGCACTCGATTGTGTGTCCATACTTGCAGTCCCACCGGCATACAAGTCGTAGACACCGCGCAGCAGGCGTTCACGGGCTGATCTTCCTTCAACGGATTTATCCAGCTTGAATAGAGTGCTGACTACTGCACATTGATCACGCAAATCCGACCCCATGTAATAACTGAAATCGCGTGTCTCGTTGATAACTTGCCTTGCACCGTTCTTTACACCGGCTTCACGCAAACGCTGAATGCCGATTCCGGTTTGTTCGGTAAATTCCGTTTTCCGCGCCATTGCCCGCAATAATTCACCACGTCCAAACCAGCTTAATTTATCCCAATGGCTCCAGAGACTTTCCAGGACTTTGACATCGAGTTGCTCAGGGTTTTCGATGACCCCGGCGATCGTGGCCGATGTTTCCCATGAATAGGCAGGCTCACCATCAGCCTCTAACTTGACACCGTTGATCAATTGATCTGGAAGATTTTCTTCCAGTTCATCCATTAAATGTCTGGATACCGGATATCCCATTTTCTGTAAATATCGAAAACTTTTTAGCGTATAAGCCGACAGCACCAAGTTCTCCTTTTGATTCCATTCGAAAGTTTCACTCTGGAAGTACCGGTAATATCCACTATCATCCTTAAAACTACTTGCTACCTGAAGCGCGTCATTAACCGTGGCAATCCGGTCACTCCATAAAGACTCCTTGTCGTATGCCTCGGCATAGGCGCCGCCCACTGCGCGACTGAGTGTTTGTTCCCAGCAACGATGAGGGTAGTCTTGTAGATCTTTAAGCCAGCCATCGGTCCAGGCATGAAAACCACGATTCACCTGAAGATCGAGCCTAGCTTCAATAGCACTCGCGGGTAGTTTTGGAATCATCAAATTCAGCTGATTCAAATCAAGCCAGCCTGACTGCGGTATTTTTTCTTCGCCATAACGGGACTTCACGACCGTGCCGCTGGAAAGTCCGTCGGTTTCCTCTGCAGAGTCTGCAATCGACAATACGTCCAGATCTCCTGCTTTCGTCGGGGAAAAGCCCAGTTCCTGTTCAAGCAATGTGTAGGGATTGACGCTGGCCTTATCCGATTTTTCCAACGACACACCCGCGCCAGTCAACGCCGAACTAAGATTGATAACTACTGCCTTTTCACTCTGATTTCGGGCCGATATCTGGGCAACACTTTGGTCGCCAACAAATAACTGGCTCGGCAGGCCCGCACGTACTTCAATCGGCAAGCTTGTTTCGAAAGTACTTTGTATTTGTGCAAAACCATCGCCGCTATCGCTGGCCCACATAAGAACGCGCCATTGCGTCAGATTATCCGGCAGCTTGAATTTTATTGTTTTGCTCTCGCCGGCTGCCAATAAGATATCGGGATTCCAATATGCAGAATCCTGAAATTGGCTGCGCACGCGCGGCATAGGCTTGCCGGAAATACCTCGCCTTTTTGCCATATTCACATTCGCAACCGGTGCGGCATAGTAAGCATCTACAGCCCTGATCCTGCTACCGACCACGTTAACCGAATCCAACTCCTTTCCGTTTTCTTCGCGACTCACGACTTGCACGGGCTGCGCCATTTCTTTATTGACCTGTTGGATTCTGGCGCCTGAAACGAGTGATTTCATCGAATCACTTTCGTAAAAAAGATTGCCGATACTGCGCCAGGCTTCCAGGCCGTACCAGTCACCCGGATACCAGGTATTCAGGCTGCCGAGCCAATGCCCTGCATTCGGATCTTGATAGTCCCAGATATCCGCTGCTTGTTGATAAATGGAGTCGTCAATTACGCTTATGGTTGCAGAGCGTTGCGTATTGGTTTTGTTGACAATGGTTAATTCAACTTCATCACCGGGCTTGTATCCCGACTTGTTCGAATTCACCGTCAATGTCTCGACATCGAACTTGGGAATATTCAGATCAATAAAGGCACTTAGGGTCGAAATATTTTCCGCCGCTTCGACTGACTGATTGCCAGCAGGCCTGACAATGGCATGCAAGCTAAGACCGGGAGCCCACTCCGCCTTGACCGGAATATCAATTTCCAGCTGTTTCTTGTCGACATGCTGGACCCAATAATGAACGATGCTCGAATACTCAAGCGTGAACAATACTGTCGCCTTTTCAAAGGGCTGATCAAGCAAAACCCTGGCATTGGTCTTTCCATTGCTTGCCTGCAAAAGACTGATTGCTGCCGAGGGTTTTTCTTCACTGGCCTTTTGTTGCGGAGGCTCTCCAATGTAGCGACTTATTTCGGTACTGGCTGAACCCTTGCTACCAGCTGTGAAGCGATAGAGCCCGTCGGTTTTTGCACGAAATGCACAAGCCTGCATCTTTCCGCTGATTATTTTGCATTTTCCGGCGTGCAGTTCTTTGTCATCGCCGAGTATCTGGAATATTTCTACCGATACTTCTTCACCGTTCACCGCCTTGCCATCATAGGTTACGACTGCCGCTTCCAGTTCGATGTCCTGGTTATTGCCTATTCGCCAGTTTTTTGTTTTCAATCCGACAAAGCTCGGATACTGCGAATAATTTACCGACAAACTTCCGCTGCTCGCTGAAGCTTTTCCGGGGATATAGGCTTCCGCGCTAAACTGCATAACTCCAAATGGAATATCATGCTCACCTTCTTGGTCGCGCAGGGGCGCTTTAAACGAAACCGTGAACTCCGTCTTGCCCTGTGCATTGGCGTTTTTGGGTAGCGATAATTTTCCGACTGGTGAACCGGCATCGATACTTCCATCATCCTTGAATGGGTTGATAAAGGTAAAGCTCGCAAAATCCGGATATGCATCTTCGATGCGACGAACGGTGTTCAGGCCTCTGAACCGAAGTCCCACATTGGCCGCTGGCCCACCCGAAAAAAATCCACTCTCCAACTGGAATTTCAGCTCTTGGCCAAGAAGAATATTCGGATGGTCCGCCTTCAGCGACACCCAGAGTGGCTGGGGCTCAAAACGTGCCACATGAAAACAGGCGCCTTTCAAATCACTTGCATACTCTTCTTCGTCGTCATTTTCGGCAATGCAATAGAACCCGTCTGTAAGCAGTTTCGACAACTGAAGTTGCCCGGAAACACTTCCGTTCTCATCCAATGTAGCTTCCCATTCCTGCAGCTTCTTTTCAAATATACCGCCTGCCAGTTGCAGGCTAATTTTTTTCCTGTTCGGCACTATGCTTAAATGATTGCCGGTTTTTTGTCGCACCCATAAGCGAAAATTTACCGACTCGCCCGGCCTATAGAGTGGCAGTTCGGTGACACCGAAGCCGGTGACATTTCCTTCGCTCACCCGTCTGTACTGGTTGCGACCGCCGTAGGCCCAGGGTCGATCTATATCAAAAGCAAGTCGGCTGTTTTGCTCAGCGAACGCTGGTGAAACCACCACTTCTTCGCCACTAATGACACGGACCAGCGTCGTGAAATCCGTTCCCGTTGGCCGTGCGCCAGGCATGCTCAAGGTTGCCACCCCACTTGCATCGGTTTTTGCGCGACTTAGTTGATGAACCTTTCGGCTGAAATCGACGCGTAATATTTCCACCTCCGCATTGGCGACGGGAAGTCCGCTTTGCCATTCCGTTGCCCATACGAGGGCGTGTTTCCTATCAACCGATTGATACGACATCACATTGAAAGGCACATAGGCAATGCCGTAACCAAGATCCCGTTTTTCTTTCAGGCCTGACAGTACAAGACCGCCTTTGTTTTTGATTTTCGCGTCCGCTGCCGACATGGTGATTGCGAGCAAGTTGTTACGCTGGCTTTTAATTTTTATTTTTTTCGATTTGATTCGCACGGTGCGACCAATCTCGAACTGGCCAAGCGTTACCGCTGTCATACTTGAGTTCATTACGCTAAGCCTTGTTTCCCCTTCTTCGTTGGGAGCCAAGGTCTGTACTTTTGGCGTAAAGACCATGCTTTCTTTGAAGTCACCGATCGAAATAAGCACAGGCTCTGTTTTGACGAGTTGTTTGCCTTCCACGCTTTCAAGGTTCTGCGGTAGCTCAAGTAGATATTTTGACGCTGCCGCATTACTTGTCATTACATAGGCTGCGCTTGGAGAAGTCCTGACTTCTCCAAGCTTCTGATCGTAGTACCAATAGTAACTTTTGTCCGAAGGCTTGATTGTAAATCCCGTCGGTAGACTTTTTTGAATCGCAGCAAGGCTGTTTGCATCGAGAGTGCTCGAAAAACTGAGCACTATTTCATCAAGCGGATTGCATTGCAGCGGCTCTTGTTTTTCTTGCGGCAACACTCTTGTTGTGACTTCCGACCCATTGGTACAGCGGATACTGCGTAAATGCAAAGGTTCATTAATCCGGGCTTGCAGAAGCTCTTCATTCTGGACACCGAGGATCGGCCCAAGTGGGCTTTTCATACCCGGCTTCACCTTGATTGCCAATACTGCGTTTCTTGCATTCCCGCCATTAAACAGCAACGTGTACCAAGCTACAGGACCATAATTATCTTCCCGGTCTTTCTTTACCAGCTGAAACGGTATCGACTTGGAATCCAGCGTGACTGTTAGGACATCTCGAATTGCATCTGCCGTCACTGGCTGGTGGGACTTTATTTCTAGGCTAGGCTGGCCTTCGCGCCATCCGCTTAAGTCCGCAAATATCTTTGGCGCTTCCGTGCTGAGCTTCAGTGTTGTGGGGACGAGCTCCAGGCCCTCCTGGGAATAGAGTCCTTTGCCAACGATGACCTGGTAGTAATTCGCTGGCAGGAATTCTTTCGATTCATCATTGACTGTACAGCTGAGTGACGCATCTTCATCCCAACGCCAGTCACATGGTACTGCAGGCACGGTTTCTATATTTACAATCCGACCCCTTTCAGACCAGCTTTGCATTGGCTTGTCAAACGTAAGATGCAGGTACTCGTTACCTATAGTCGCATCTATAATTTTCGGGGCATCAACATCCGCAGCACCTGCGGAATTGGAAACAATCGAAATCAACAAGAACCAGACAAATAAGCGCATATAATTCCCCAGCATTCTGTCTACAAAGTGACAGATTCACGGGAACTGTCAACGGGGTACAACAGGAAATGGGGTCTTGTCATTGCGGCGCCGGAACAACCTACGAGTCCTGCTGCGGTCGCTATCACTCTGGCCATGAACCCGCAGCTACGGCAGAACT
>JAKQKT010000004.1 GCA_029560515.1 Pseudomonadota bacterium | reverse complement strand
GAAAGCAGGCTGGCATCAAGGAATAAACGTGCGTTATCCCATCGTTATAGAACCTGGCAGTAATAAAACCGCGTTCGGCGTTGTCGTGCCCGACATGCCGGGCTGTTTTTCTGCCGGCGACACATTGGAAGAAGCCATCTCCAATGCTGAAATCGCAGCAGCTGCCTGGATTGATACCCAAATGGACCGCGGTTTGAATATCCCGCAACCGTCGGAATTATCCGAATTGCAGAAAGATCCGAAATACGCGAAATGGATTTGGGCTGTGATCACCATTGATCCCGCTTTGCTCGATGACCGCATCGAACGCGTCAATATCACCTTGCCACGCCGTGTTTTAAAACGCCTTGATGATGCCGCGAAAGCCGTCGGTGAAACCCGTTCGGGCTATATCGCGCAGCTTGCGTTGAAATAAAAACACTACGAAAAAAATTTAACCTTAAAACCTACGAACCTAGTTGATAAACCCATGACCCAGCCCGCCCCAGTCTCTACCTCCGACATCCGCCAGTCATTCCTGAAATTCTTCGAATCCAAAGGCCACACGATTGTTGCATCGAGCCCCTTGGTTCCGGGCAACGATCCGACCCTGCTGTTCACCAACGCCGGCATGGTGCAATTCAAGGACGTTTTTTTGGGTGCGGACAAACGCAGCTACAAGCGCGCGGTGTCCTCGCAGCGTTGCGTGCGCGCCGGTGGCAAGCATAACGATCTGGATCAAGTCGGTTACACCGCACGCCACCACACCTTTTTTGAAATGCTCGGCAATTTCAGCTTCGGCGATTATTTCAAGCACGATGCAATCGTTTACGCCTGGGAATTATTGACCGGCGTCTGGCAGCTGCCGAAAGAAAAATTGCTGGTCACCATTTATCACACCGACGACGAAGCTTTCGAAATCTGGAACAAAGTCGTCGGCCTGCCACCAGAAAGAATTATCCGCATCGGCGACAACAAAGGCGCGCCTTACGCCAGCGACAACTTCTGGCAAATGGCCGACACCGGTCCTTGCGGTCCTTGCACCGAAATTTTCTACGATCACGGCGCGCATATTCCGGGTGGCCCTCCGGGTTCGCCGGATGAAGACGGCGATCGCTTCATCGAAATCTGGAACAACGTGTTCATGCAGTTTGACCGTCAGCCCGACGGCACACTACTGCCATTGCCTGCCCCTTGCGTCGATACCGGCATGGGTCTGGAACGCGTTGCCGCCGTGTTGCAACACGTGCATTCCAATTACGAAATCGATTTGTTCCAGCACCTGATCAAGGCCGCTGCCAAACTGACCGACACCACTGATCTGGAAAACAAATCGCTGCGCGTGATCTCCGATCATATTCGCGCCTGTTCGTTCCTGATCGTCGACGGCATTCTGCCTTCGAACGAAGGTCGCGGTTATGTGCTGCGCCGGATCATCCGTCGCGCCGTCCGCAATATCTGGAAACTCGGATCATTGTCCGCCGATGGTCTGTTCTGGCGCATGGTGCAACCGCTGGTCGAAATGATGGGCGATGCCTATCCGGAATTGAAATCGAAACAGCCGCTGATCGAACAAGCATTGAAAGCCGAAGAAGCCGCCTTCGCATCGACACTCGATGCCGGCATGCAGCGTCTGGAAAATTCGCTGAAAGCCAGCGGCAACAAACTCGATGGCGAACAATTGTTCCAGATGCACGACACCTACGGCTGCCCGCCGGATTTGATCATCGATATCCTGCGCGAAAAAAATGCAGTGCTCGCCGACGATGCCAATGAAACCTACGAAACCCTGATGGAAGAACAGCGCACCCGCGCACGTTCGGCCGGCAAGTTCGCCGGTCAAACCGGTTTGCCGGCAGAACTCGTCGCTTCCTTGCATGCAACCGAATTCCTCGGTTACGAAACTTTTGAAGAAGACAGCTGCAAAGTCGTCGCACTCGTAAAAGACGGCAAGCCGGTTCAGTCGATCGAAAGCGGTGACGAAGCCATCGTGATTCTCAACCGCACACCGTTCTATGCCGAGTCCGGCGGCCAAAGCGGTGACAGCGGTGTATTGCTCGATTCCGGCTCGGACAATTTCGAAGTCAGCGACACCATCAAGATTTCCGCTATTTTCCACGGCCACGTCGGCAAGCTGACCAAAGGCGCATTGAAAATCGGCGACAAGGTTTCCGCCCGCGTGAATGGCGAACGCCGCCAGGCCATCGTGCTGAATCACTCGGCCACGCATTTGTTGCACGCAGCGTTACGCAGCGTGCTCGGCACCCACGTCACGCAGAAAGGCTCGCTGGTCGCGCCGGATAAATTGCGTTTCGACTTCTCGCATTTCCAGGCCGTCACGCCGGAAGAATTGTCGCGCGTCGAAAAAATGGTCAACGAAGAAATTCGCCGCAACCCGGAAGCCGAAGTGCACCACATGGGCATGGACGAAGCCATTGAATTCGGCGCCATGGCCTTGTTCGGCGAAAAATACGGCGAGCGCGTTCGCGTATTGAAGATGGGCGATTTCTCGACCGAACTGTGCGGCGGCACCCACGTGCACCACACCGGCGACATCGGCGTCTTCAAGATTGTTTCCGAAGGCGGCATCGCGGCCGGCGTGCGTCGTATCGAAGCAGTCACCGCCGACGGCGCATTGCAGTATTTCGCCGAACAGGAAAAACAACTCGATGAAGCCGCCGAACTGCTCGGCGCCAAAGGCAATGATGTCATCGACAAACTGAAAGCCTTGCTCGATCAGCAGAAAAAACTCGAACGCGAGCTGAAAACCATCAAGGCAAAGGCCGCTGCTGGTGCCGCGATGGATCTGGTCAGCAATGCCGTCGAAATCCATGGCGTGAAAATTCTCGCCGCCCGTCTTGAAGGTCTCGATACAGCCGGTCTGCGTGAAGCCGTTGATGCCCTGAAAAACAAGCTCGGCGATTCGATTATCGTGCTGGCTTCGGCAGACAATGGAAAAGCAGCCTTGATCGCTACCGTACAAGGCTCGGTGCTCGGCAAAATCAAAGCCGGTGAATTGCTGACCCATGTGGCCAGCCAGGTCGGCGGCAAAGGCGGCGGACGTCCCGA
>JAKQKT010000477.1 GCA_029560515.1 Pseudomonadota bacterium | reverse complement strand
CGAAGATAGCCAGCGGATTTATGCCGCATTGGGTCTGGAATTAATCGCCGACGACCGGGGAAACATGCCGGAAGAAAGTCTGGTGATTTTGCGTCACACCTTGATGAATCCTTTCCTGATCGATAGCGAAAACGACGTCAGCTACATCGAAGGCTATTTTGATTTCCTCGAAAGAAATGTCGATGCCTTGCTGGATGCCGATAACACGCGCCCATTATCCGCACGGGTGACGCCATGAATCCCTTCATGGCCAGCTGTTCTGAAAACCGGACCTGGGTACACAGCGCGATTACCAGCCTCGAGCAGGAGGCCGCACGTTCGGCCGATACGCATTTATTGAAGCTGGACATGGCCGGGTTTCCCGGTATCCATTTCTATTTCAAGGATGAGTCATCGCATCCCACCGGCAGCCTTAAACATCGCTTGGCGCGTTCGCTTTTTCTGTACGCCCTTTGCAATGGTCGTTTGCAGGAAGGACAAGCGGTGATCGATGCGTCTTCCGGCAGCACCGCGATTTCCGAAGCCTGGTTCGCGCGTCTGCTTGGCCTGCGTTTTACCGCCGTGATGCCCGAGTGCACGACACCGCGAAAGATCAGCGTGCTGCAATCACTGAGGGCGGAGTGTGATTTGGTGCCGGCCGGTATCGACGCCAGCGAACATGCGCGTGAGCGTGCAAGAACGGAAGGCGCCTGTTACCTCGATCAATTCGGTTTGGCCGAGCGTGCGACCGATTGGCGCGGCAATAATAATATTGCCGAATCGATACTCACGCAGATGCAAAAAGAATCGAACCCGATACCGACCTGGATCGTCTGCGGTGCCGGTACCGGCGGCACGTCGGCCACGATCGGGCGTTACCTTCGCTACCGGCGATTGCCGACACTGCTTTGCGTGGCAGAACCGATTGGCGGTGCATTTGCACAGGCCTGGCAGACCCGGGCCATCACCGAAACCATGCCTTGCCATACGATCATCGAAGGCATTGGCCGCAGCCACATCGAGCCGGGTTTCATGTTCGACGTGGTGGATAAAATCATCGAAGTCCCCGATGTCGATTCCTGCGCTGCCGTCTGGCTACTGGAAGACATTCTCGGCCGGCGTTACGGTGGTTCGTCCGGTACCAATCTGATGGCCTGTCTGCAATTGGCCAGTGCCATGCGCGATCGCGGTGAAACCGGCAGTATCGTGAGCCTGCTGTGTGATCGCGGCGAGCGTTACGCCGAGACACTGTTTGATAAAACATGGTTGGCACAACACGCTATCCTGCTGGATGATTCGCTGGGTGAACTGCGTCAATATGTTTAACAAGACCATGGCATGATGAAACGCATGGCAGAAATCTAAACTCCGTTTTAAACCACACCACTTTTGAATATAGATGACTTATGGAACTGAAAACATTTAACGATCTACTGGCGGCAGCGACCCAACAATCCGAACCGCAACGTCTATTATTTGTCTTTGCAAAAGCCGAATTGCCAGGTGACGCCACTGAATTGGAAAAACAGCGTTTCGAACGCGGTGAAGGCGGCGCGCTTGCTCCGGTGGTTTGCGTGGATAAGTGTCCCGAGGAGATTGAAAGTTTTTCGGCATTGATCGAAGAATCGGCACAGACCGGACAAAGCTGGGACATTCTTTTCGTGTCGGCGATGAACGGTCGCGGTGGCCATGCTCCCAATCCCGATGAAGCGGTGCAGCCTTTGAAGATGATGGTCGAAACCATCAAGAGTGGCCGCATTTCACAATTCCTGACGGTGGACCGTGACGGTCAACTGGTCCAGTTGACGCGAGAATAAATGCCGATGTTGCAGGGCATCCAGATCGGATTTCTTGGCTACGGCCGCTTTGGTGCTGCCTTCGCCGCACTGATGGAAGAACGTGGTTATCCGTGGCGTGCCTGGGACCCTGGCGCCGAGGTGCCGGAAGCCCATGCCGCTGCCAATGTGGATGATCTGGTCGCCAGTGCCAATTTGATTGTTATCGCAGTGCCGGTCAGTGCTTTTGAAACCGTGCTGCGTAATTTACGCCCCCGGTTGAGTGCCCGTCATCGCGTGATGGATGTTGGCAGTGTCAAACAGGGCCCGTGTCGATTGATGGACGAGATATTGGGCACGGACATCGGCCATGTCGGTTGCCATCCCTTGTTCGGTCCCCTCAGCATTGCCCGGGCGGAGCCTTTGCGTGCCGTGCTGTGCCCTAGCGAACAGCATCCCGAAACGGCAAAGCTCGTCAGGGCTTTGTTCGAATCGCTCGGTTGCGAGGTGAGAGAGCGGGAGCCCGGCCATCATGATCGCTACATGGCACTCACCCATGCGATGGCTTTTTTTATTGCACGCGGATTGCTCGATTTGGGAGTCGACAAGGATTTGCATTGGGCACCACCGAGCTTCGCGGCCTTGGCCTCGTCGATTGCCGCCGTGCGCTCCGACGCCGGTCACTTGTTCAATGCCATTCAACTGGAAAATCCCTATGCCGCTGCCACGCGTCATGGATTGATTGAGGCATTGACCTTGATTGATCAACGCTTGTCGAAGGCGTCCGATCCTGGCACGGCAAGCACCGAAATGGATATTCCCGATTTCGGCCAGTCGATACCGGCACTGAAAGAAGTGCGTGAACACATCGATGAACTCGATAACGAATTGATTGCACTGTTGCAGCGACGCAGCGAACTGAGTGCACGCGCAGGGCATGCCAAGCGAGCTAGCGGGGCACCTGTTCTTGACCCGGGACGTGAAGCCGAACTCATGCGGCAACGCGGTGAATGGGCCGAACAGAATGGTTTGCCGGCGGATGTGGTACAGGCCATTTTTCGCCAGATATTGGCAATGAGCCGTCGCGCCCAAGGCTAAATCTGCCGCAAAAATTAGCTTGACGCAGATCAGGGCAAAAGCCGTGGCCGAAAGCGAAAATTCTCGAAACGTTTTCAGGAGAATTTTCATGCAACTGGTATGTCCCGCCGGCAATTTGCCGGCGCTGCAGGCAGCAGTCGATGCCGGTGCCAATGCGGTCTATGTCGGGTTTCGCGATCAGACCAATGCCCGTGCTTTTCCAGGCCTGAATTTTAGCGATGCCGATCTGCGCGAAGGCATCGACTTTGCCCATAAAAATCATTGCAAAGTTTACGTGGCATTGAATACCTATCCCGATAGCGCACGCATCGGAGAGTGGCAGCAGGCAGTCGATCGGGCGGCCTCGTTCGGTGCCGATGCCATTATCGCCGCCGAAATGTCGGTGCTCGATTATGCAGCCCGTACGCATCCGCAAATGCCGCGTCATCTTTCGGTGCAGGGCTCGGCGACCACGGCGCCGGCTTTACGTTATGCCCATGAGCGATTTGGCATTAGTCGTGCCGTATTGCCACGGGTCTTGTCCGTGCAGCAAGTCGAACGCTTGTGCCAGACTTCACCGGTGCCGCTGGAAGTCTTCGCCTTTGGCAGCCTGTGCATCATGGTGGAAGGACGCTGCCAGCTTTCCAGCTATGTCACCGGTGCCTCGCCGAATCGCCACGGTGTCTGTTCACCGGCGCGTTTTGTCCGCTGGGACGAACACGATGACGGCTCGCGCAGCGTGCGTTTGAATGATGTGCTGATCGATCGTTTCAAGAAAGACGAACCGGCCGGTTATCCCACCGTTTGCAAAGGACGCTTTTCGGTCGGCGATGAAATATTTCATGCGATGGAAGAACCCACCAGCCTGAATACGCTCGAACTATTGCCCCGCCTCAAACAAGCTGGCGTCGTTGCACTAAAAATCGAAGGCCGCCAACGCGGTGTG